>CANQDB010000018.1 GCA_947591175.1 uncultured Bacilli bacterium | reverse complement strand
ATGTCGATTATCAAAGTTTGCATTTTTTCTATCAAGAGAATCAAAAGGTAACAGCCTATTTACGAGCCTTTTATATTGATAAAGAAAAAAGAATCGTCAAAATCGGACGTGTCTTAACGATGGAACATGGTAAAGGTTTAGGTCGTAGTCTACTTGAAGAAGCCATTCCTCTTATAAAAGATAAAATGGCTTGCACTAAAATTATTGTGGATGCTCAAAAACAGGCACAGGGTTTTTACGAAAAATTAGGTTTTAAAGTTACTTCAGGTGAATTTCTAGAAGAAGGTATTGTCCACGTTAAAATGGAACTAGATTAAAATTTTGAAAAAAATTGCGTTTTGTAACGTAGTTGTAACTTTCGTTTTCGTATAATGAAGTGGAAATGAAAGGAGTTTTTTGAATGGAAATTTTAAAAGTAGAAAATCTTACGAAAATATATGGTAAAGATTCGACTAAAGTAGTGGCTTTGGATCACGTTTCTTTTACTGTACAAAAAGGGGAGTTTGTAGCAATCGTCGGGGCTTCGGGAAGCGGGAAGTCGACATTACTACATTTGATTGGAGGAGTCGATCGACCAACTTCAGGTAAAGTTTTTATCGATGGAAAAGACATTTTTGCTTTAGATGACGACAAATTGGCAATCTTTCGTCGCCGTCAAGTAGGACTCATCTATCAGTTTTACAATTTGATTCCAATTTTAAATGTCGAAGAGAATATCACTTTGCCACTAGCTTTAGATAATCGCGAAATTCAACCAGAAGTAGTTGAAAATATGTTAAAGCAACTCGATTTATATAAAAGAAAAAATCATTTGCCAAATGAACTATCTGGTGGTCAACAACAAAAGACCAGTATTGGAAGAGCCTTAATCACGAGACCTACCATCGTCCTTGCTGATGAACCGACAGGTAATTTAGACTCGAAAGCGAGCGATGAAATCGTCGCCTTGCTAAAAAAATCGAATAAAGAACTAAAACAAACGATTATCATGATTACCCATAATATGGAAATTGCCAAATGTGCCGATCGAATTATCCAAATTGAAGATGGAAAAATCACATCGGAGGTGTAGTCATGAATTTATTAAAGAGACTAACCTTAAAGAATTTAGAGTTAAATAAAAAAAGAACAATTGTCACCATTATTGGTATAACTTTATCAGTAGCCTTAGTTGCGGCTTTAGCCTCCATCTATACAAGTTTTATTTCATCAATGATTTCTTTTGAAAAAAAAGAACAAGGAAATTATCATGTTCTATTTGAAAATGTTCCAGTAAGTGAAATAAAAACTTTTGAAAATAACCGGGAAATCGAAAAAATATTTATTACAGAAAATTTAGGTTATGCCTATCTTCCAGATTCAAAAAATGCAAGTAAACCATACTTATTTCTATCGGCTTTTACGAAAGAATCCTTAAATAATTTAAGTGTTAATTTAATCGAAGGAAGACTTCCTGAAAATGAAAATGAAATAGTTATACCAAGTCATTTGAAAACCAATGGACGAGTATTCTTAAAAATTGGTGATAGTCTAACCTTAGATATTGGAACGAGGGTAGACTTAGAAGGAAATGTCCTTTCCCAAAATGATCAGTATGTCCAAGATGATTACTCGGAAACTATTATTGATGCTTCGACAGAAGAAGTTATCAAAGAATCATTTAATGAAGCAAGAGAAGAAAAAATAATCGATACGACCGAGCATACTTTTAAAATTGTGGGAATTATCGAACGACCTAGTTATAACATCGAACCTTATAGTGCACCTGGCTATACCATCATTACTTATAAAGAAAATGTAGACGAAGGCATATTTAATGTCTTTGCACGTTATACGAAAGAAGGTTTAAAAGAAAAAGATGCTTTAACAGCTCATTTGATAGGAATCGATTCTAATATTTGGAAAGAATATCAGGCTAAACAAAATCATACAGAAGAAGAATTAGAAAGGTTTGAAAATGAATTAGCTAAAGCCAAATATAATATCAAAGAAAATAATTATTTGGTAATTTTAGAAACAAATCCCCTAAAAGATGGTGGGGCCATTACTGGACTAAGTAATGTCGTCATTATCGTTTGTATTATTATTGTTTTTACTTCGGTTTTCTGTATCAAAAATAGTTTTGATATTTCGCTTACCGAAAAAATAAAACAATATGGAATGCTTCGAAGTGTTGGCGCTACTAAAAAACAAATTCGAAAAAATGTCTTCTTTGAAGCAACTATTTTAGGTTTAATTGGTATACCTTTAGGAATATTATTTGGCTTTCTTGCTTCTTACATTTTAATCATAATAAGTAACTATTTTTTACAAGAAACTATTGCTCTTAATATTATTTTCTCATTTTCGTGGTTTGCCGTTTTAATCGCTATATTACTAGGTGTAGTAACTATTTACTTATCCGCTTTTCGAAGTGCTCATAGAGCTTCCAAAATAACACCTTTGGAGTCGATTCGAAATAGTGCCAATATAAAAATTCAAAAGAAGAAAGTAAAAGGATCTAAATTAGTTAGGCATTTCTTTGGAATAGGTGGAGATTTAGCCTATAAAAATTTACAGAGGAATAAGAAAAAATACAGGACGACTGTTATTTCAATTATTGTGTCCGTCGCTATTTTTATTGGGTTATTTTCGTTTATTGATTTGGCTTTTACGGCTACGGATGCATTAGTAAATCAAGCGGACTATAATATTTTTATTTCCAGTAGTACGGATGTTAGATCAAAATTTTTAGAACTAGTAAAAGACGAAAATGTTTCTGATTATATCATCGATCAAGTCGTGTGGGTTAATTTTGAAAAGGCACCATTATCTAAAAAATACATTCAAGCACTTGACTTAGATAAAGATTCGGAAGATATAGGTATGCAAATTGTCTCTATTGATAAAGAACATTATCGTAAGTTAGTAGAGTCACTAAGCCTTAATTATGATTTAGTAAAAGATGAGGCTATTCTTTATGTACCACTAAAAACTGCAAGAGAGGTAAGCCTTGAAAACGGCAAAACTAAAGAGTACATTGGCGAGAAACTTGCTTATAAAAAGAAAGATAAAATATCTGGAAGTTTAACAGATGATTCAATAATTGATATTACTTTAGCCGAAGTTACAGATAAAAATATTCTTCTTTGGAAAACAAATGAGGAACTACTTATCGTAAATGAAGATTTTTTCCAAAATAAAATATTTGATAATACTCTAGAATCAAGTCCTTTGGAGTGTTATATTCAAGCGGTGGACCCAGATAAAGTTCAAACTGATGCTGAACTACTTTTAAAAGATGATAACTACTATTTAAATAATACCTTTGAACAAAGCAGAATGATGAATAATTTGTTTATACTTATCAGTATTTTCTTATATGGTTTTATTATAGTTATCTCTCTAATTGGTATTACAAATATTTTTAATACGATTACAACTAGTATTGAACTTCGAAGACAAGAGTTTGCCATGTTGAAGTCGATTGGTATGACGAAAAAAGAGTTAAAAATATTGATTCGCTTAGAAAGTATTTTCTTAGGTGGCAAAGCCTTACTCTTTGGACTTCCACTAGGCATACTTTTATCGTTCTTCGTTTATCAAGCCTTTGAAGGTGAAATCTTTTATCGGTTCCCACTTCTTGCTGTAGTATTATCTATTCTTGCCGTGTTCTTGTTAATCACTTGCATTATGCGGTATGCCATCAGAAAAATTGATAAACAAAATACAATCGAAACTATTCGGAATGAAAATATTTAGACGAAAGGCAGGTATTGCCTTTTTGCTATGTTATAATAAGAAAAAAGAAGGAATACTATGAAGATATTACTAATTGAAGATAACCAAAATATTATTAAAGGTTTAAAGTATACATTTGAAGAAAGGAACGATACTTTTGTTGCTCTATCGACGAAAGATGAAGCCACAACTTATTTAAAAACTAACCAAGATATAGATATAATTCTTTTAGATGTTACACTTCCCGATGGTGATGGCTTTACACTATTTGAAGATATAATCAACAAGACAAATATTCCAACATTATTTTTAACTGCGGCGGACGAAGAAGATAGTGTTGTGAAAGGTCTCAACATGGGTGCTGAGGATTACATTACTAAACCCTTTAGTACCAAAGAACTACTAGCTCGAATCGAAAAAATTATAAGACGACAAAAAAAGAATAGTATAATTGCAATTCGAGGAATATCGTTAGATATCGATAAAATGGAAGTAACGAAACAAGGAAATACTCTAGATTTTACACCTTTAGAAATGAAAATATTATTGCTTCTTTTCTTAAATCGTAATAAAGTGGTTCGACGAGATACGTTATTAGATACCATTTGGGAAATGACGGGAAACGACGTCGATAATCATACGATTACTGTTTATTTAAAACGTATTCGGGAAAAACTAGGAATTGATTTAATTACGACAGTGAAAGGAATAGGGTATAGAATTGATGATGGAAAATAAAGTAACTTTAAAAAAATATATTGGACTTTTTCTTTTGGCTTTAATAGTAATTGTTCTAATTTTTATTGGAATTAACCAAGCCGAATATCAAGCGTATACTAAAAACTATAATCAAAAGGTAGCCTCCATTATATCTTTTATACAAGAAAAGTATCCCGAAGTAACTCAAAACGAAATCATGGAAATATTAAATTCCGAAAATATTCAAGAGTTTCCTTTTGAAGAGTATGGAATAGATTTCCAAAAAGAGGCGATTCTTTTAGAAAATGATAACTTGCACCATTCTTTTCAGTTATTCGAAATCATTTTCTTAGTAGGTATTTTCCTTTTCTTCCTTTTTCTTTTAGTTCACTACAATCGCAAAAGAGATAAAGAAATCGAAAAAATTACCCAATGCATCGAAGAAATAAATCGTAAAAACTATACTTTATCACTCGATGAACTTTCGGAAGATGAATTATCTATTTTAAAAAATGAAATTTATAAGACGATGATTACTTTAAAAGAAAGTGCCGAAAATGCTAAGAGTGATAAACACGAACTTAAGAAATCTCTCGAAGATATTTCGCATCAACTAAAAACTCCCTTAACCTCGATTTTAATTATTTTAGATAATTTGATTGATAATCCTCAAATGTCTGAAGTAAAGAAACAAGAGTTTATTCGCGATATTAAAAGAGAAGTTCATAACATGAATTTCTTAGTCCAAAACTTATTGAAACTTTCTCAATTCGAAGTAAATACCATTCATTTTAATAAAGAAAAGACAGCAGTCAAAAAAATAATTCAAGAAGCCGTCCAAAAGGTAAATATTTTGTGTGACTTAAAAGATATCGATATATATATTGAAAATAGCCAAACAATTGAATTTTCGTGTGACCCACGTTGGCAAGTTCAAGCTCTTGCTAATATTTTAAAAAACGCTATCGATTATTCAAAAGCAAAAAGTAAAATCACAGTTTCTTACGAACAAAATAAAGTTTATACCAAAATAGCCATCCAAGATACTGGTCAAGGTATATCTAAAAAAGATTTACCACATCTTTTTGAACGTTTTTATAAAGGCGATAAAACAAATAAAGATAGTGTCGGCATAGGGCTTGCTCTAGCTAAAAGAATCATTGAAGAAGACAATGGCACTATAAGTGTGACTTCTAATTCCAAAGGAACTTGCTTTGAAATCAAATATTTATTGTAAATTTCTTATAGATTTGCACGCTAATTTGACAAGGTTTTGTCAAATTAGCATGTCCAAAATTTTATTCCAATTCCTCTATTGCTAGCATGAACCCAAATGATATTCTTTAAAATCTTGCCAAGCAATTTTCTTATATTGCTTGCCTTTCAAGCATTGCGAATATCATTTGCCTACTAGCAATAGATTTTCTCGGTAAAGTGAACTTTCACTTTACCGAGATAATGTGAACTTTTTAGTAAAGTGAACAAAACACTAGAATTGTTTTTAATTACTAGTGTTTTAATTTTGAAAAGTTCACTTTATATTTTTATTCTAATGCTTCTGATATATTCTATTGCTTCTGTATCAGTTAATAATAATTTTTCACTACTATTTTGTAAAATTTTTGACTCGATTGTTTCTAACGCTTCCCGTTTTTGTGAAATGTTTGTAGTAATATAAATTTGTGTTGTGTTTATATCTGCATGACCTAAAAAAACTTGTATATCAACTAAATTAACACCTTTATTAACTAAATGAGTAGCTTTTGAATGACGTAGTAAATGAGGGTAAACAACATTTGGATATTCATATCCTTTACTTTTAAGATTTTCTATATCATGTTTAATTATTTTTCTAACTGCATTTTTACCTCTTTCTTGAAATGTTGAAACGGCCATTTCAAGTTAATTATTTTATTATATAAAGTGAACTTTTCAAAACTAAAACACTAGTAATTAAAAACAATTCTAGTGTTTTGTTCACTTTACTAAAAAGTTCACATTATCTCGGCATAAAAATTGGTTGCCAAATTATTTTGCAAAAAGTAGGATAAATTAATGTGTAAATGTATATCTTTTATACGAAAAATCTTGACTGGGGGGGGGTAGGTTAGTGCTATACTTTAATAGAAGGAGGCAAAAAAATGAAAGGAAAAGTTTTAAGCCTATTTATAGGTGTAATTCTAATTTTAGGTTTAACTGGATGTGGAGCAAATGATACAGGAACGGGTAATACTACTAGCAATAATGATCTTTTAGGTTCTTGGAGTGGAGAGTCTACTAATAATCAAATGTGTACTTTGACATTTACTGAAGAAAAATTCACGTCGGAATGTACAGGTGTTTTTAATAAGACTTATGATTTTTCTGGAACTTATAAAGTAGATGGCAATACTGTTACCATTACAAGTGATGACACAGGCAAAGAAACAAAGTACGAATACGAAATCAAAGAACCTGAGGGACTTCTAAAAAAGAGATTATCTCTAAACGCTATCGATAATTCTGTTTCCTATATAGAATTTGATTTTGAAGAATAGTTGAAAAAATATTTTAAGGCCTAACTAATAGCCTTTTTATTTTTACTATAAAAAACATTAGCTTCGTGTTATAATAGATGCAAGAAGACTAAGAAAGAAGGGTGGCCAATGAAGATAACTTGTGACTTATCAGAGCATTTCCTTGAAGTGTACGATGAAGCTAAAGGAATCGCTATCCATCGCAGCAAAATAATTAAAACTGGTAAAGTTCCTCGCCTATCATATTTAGAAGAATTCTTTATTTCCGTTTTTGGGTTGTTAATCTTGGCTTTTATTCTTTTACTAATTCCCCAAGAGGTTACCTACTATGGTGCTCTATTTCTTATTTTGGTTACTATTATCTATATGGTTGTAACGATACTTCAAATAATATGGATTTCTTTTATTCGCTTGCGTCAATCTTACAAAGGTAGTATTGTAATTAACCAAGAAGGACTTAGTAACCAATCGTATTATGGTATCAAGATGACGTTTGCTTTCAAAAAAGTCAAAGCCGTTGTCATCGGCAAACACGCTGTAACGATTCTAACCGATACCCCTTGTTACTTTTATTTTCCGAAGAGTAAAGAAGAATCGATCGTAAAAGCTTTCGCCAAATATCACCCCAAAACACCAATCTTAAAAAAGTGAAAAAATATCTTGACCTTCCCCTTGGGTGAAGGTCTATTCTTTAACTGAAAGGAGGAATTTTATGCTCATAAATGAGGTCGAGCAAAAGGTGGGACTATCGAAAAAGAGTATTCGTTATTACGAAGAACATGGATTATTGAAACCTAAACGAAATCATGAAAACGACTATAGAATATACGATGACGAGGATATTCGTAAACTTAGACTTATCAAATTTTTAAGGGAATTAGGAGTTCCCATTAACGATTTAGTAAAGTTAGATAAAAAAGAGATGAGTCTAGATACTTGCCTTCGCGAACAGATTGAAAAAATCGAAACTCAAGAAGGAAATTACCGCAAAGTCAAAGAACTATGTAACGATATCATTCACAAAAAAGTCGATTTTGAGACTATCGATAGTACTACTTATTTCCAAGATATGGTCATATTAAATAAGGAGGGATTTACGATGCGTGATGTCAAGACTTCCAAAACTAAAAAAATCTTAGGAGCGGTCTTATCCAGTTTGATTTTTGGTGCTCTTTTTGTAGCATTATTAGTTGCTATTACGTACATTATGTTTTTTACCCAAAGTGAGATGCCACTTGTGGCCTATTTAATTTTAGTCTTTGTTTTAGGCATGCCCCTAGTTGGTATCATCGTTAATTTAGTTGCCCGGATTAAAGAAATTAATGGAGGTGAAGAAGATGAAGCTAGTAAATATTGATTATGTACCAGGTTACGAAATAAAAGAGGCTTTAGGAATTGTCAAAGGCCAAATCGTTCAATCTAAAAATATCGGTCGCGATTTTATGGCAGGCATGAAGACAATCGTGGGAGGCGAAATAGCCGGCTACACGGAAATGATTGCGACTGCTCGCCAAATGGCTACCAAAAGAATGGTCGATGAAGCCGAAAGTCTAGGAGCCGATGCCGTTATCAACATTCGTTATGGATCTTCTAGTGTCATGAATGGAGCCGCTGAAATCATCGCTTATGGAACAGCTGTAAAATTAAAGAAACAAGATTAGAACAGCCTTTTTAATGGTTGTTCTTTTTCTTTCACCATGGTAAAATTAATGGAGGAAACATATAGTAAAAAAAGAGGGATTAGAATGAAAAAATCAAATATAATCGAAGTAAAGACAAAATATACAGAAGAAGCCTTTTATCGTTTTAATCGCGTTCATTACCGGTTTTTAATGCGTCATAAAAAAATAGGCTTTATCTTATTGTTTATTTTATCGATTCCGGCAATTATCTTATATCTTTCGGAAGGAATCTTTAATAATTACTGGTTTGCTTTACTTTTTGTTCTTATTGATATCATTATTGTTGTCGAAGTGTTCACAAACCTTATTCCTGATTTACAGGTCAAGAGAACTCTAAAAAGAAATAAAGAAATAGTGGGTATTGAAAACACATACCGCTTTAAAAAAGAGAGTTTTGAAGTCCGCAATAAAGTAGGAAGTGAAAATCATTCCTATGACGAAATCTATCAAGTTCTAGATATAGGAAAGAGTATTTATATCTACTTAGACAAAGTTAGAGCCTATATTGTCGAATTGGGTAACGAAGATGAAAAAATCAAAACTTTATTAAAGGAAAAACTAGGTAAGTCGTACCGCACTTTTTCGTACAAAGAAAAA
This sequence comes from uncultured Bacilli bacterium, assembly GCA_947591175.1. GTDB lineage: Bacteria > Bacillota_I > Bacilli_A > RF39 > UBA660 > Faecenecus. The sequence continues at coordinate 7,422 of CANQDB010000018.1, read as the reverse complement.
ACCAAGAAATAAAGGTTTCACACACAGTTATTGTTTGCAATCTAAGATAACTTATGGTATTATTAGATTGTTATTTTGCCCAGTAGCCAAGTGGTAAGGCATCGGACTCTGACTCCGACACGCGCTAGTTCGAACCTAGCCTGGGCAGCCAGGAAATTCATCATCTATTAAGATGATTTTTTATAGGAGGCTTTTTTATGACCGACCGAGAGTTTGCGGATTTTTTATTTCCCGATGTGAAAGATATTTCGTACTACGAAGAGAAATATGCCCCTCGTAATTTAAAAGAGGGAGCCATTGTTACAAGATGTGCCCCAAGTCCTACAGGTTTTGTCCACATGGGAAGTCTTTATCAAGGTTTTATTGCTAAACAGATGGCAAGACAAACAGGAGGAGTTCTTTTCTTACGAATCGAAGATACCGATCAAAAAAGAGAAGTTGAAAATGGAGTAGATGGTATCGTTAAAGATTTTATGGAATATGGAATTACCTTCGACGAAGGTTACGGTATGGGTGGCAATTATGGACCTTATCTACAATCGGAACGTGGTGAAATCTACAAGGCCTACGTTAAGTATTTAGTTTCCAAGGGTTATGCTTATCCATGCTTTTGTAGTCCCGAAGAAATCGATGAAAATAGAAAGATTCAAGAGGCGACAAAAGAGAGAATCGGTTATTATGGTAGATGGAGTACATGTCGTAATTTAACTAAAGAAGAAGCCGTCGAACGTATCAAAAAAGGTGACCCTTACATTATGCGCCTAAAATCGCAAGGGGACTTCAATAAGAAACATTTCTATCACGATGCTATCAAAGGTGATTTGGAATATCCTGAAAACGATTTAGACCATGTCATTTTAAAATCAGATGGACTCCCAACTTATCACTTTGCTCATGCCGTCGATGATCATTTGATGCACACAACTCACGTTATTAGAGGAGACGAGTGGGTATCGAGTCTTCCAGTCCATTTGGAACTTTTCCACTTATTAGGTTTTGAAACTCCACAGTATGCGCATATTGCACCATTAACTAAGAAAGATGAAGAAACCGGTAATATTCGAAAACTCAGTAAACGAAAAGATCCAGAACTTGCTGTCTCATACTACCATGAAGCAGGTATTCCCGTTGGTGCCGTCAATCTCTTCTTAGCCACGATTGCTAATTCTTCATTTGAAGAGTGGTACTTACAAAATCAAGACAAGAGTTACGAAGACTTTACGTTTACTTTCGACAAGATGCCGATTGGCGGAAGTCTATTTGATCTTGAAAAACTAGAAAGTGTCTCTAAGATTTACTTTTCAAAATTAAGTGCTAAACAGGTTTATGAAGAGACTCTTGACTATACGAAAGAGTACGACCCATCCTTTAGTAAACTTCTTGAAAAGTACAAGGATTACACGATTGCTTTATTAAATATCGAACGGGAAATCGAACGCCCACGGAAAGATATCGGTTCTTATAAAGATGTCAAAAAAGAATTTTGGTATATGTACGATGAACTCTTTAATGAAAAGGATAATCCATACGAAGAAGTAACGAAGGATTATGCTAAAGAGGACTTAAAAGCATATTTTGAAACAGTTTATGATGAAAAAGATGACCAAGAGACATGGTTTAGTAAAATCAAAGATTTTGCATCTTCCCATGGCTATGCCGTTAACCGTAAAGAGTACAAAGAAAATCCGGAAAGTTTCAAAGGTCAAGTATCTGATTTTTGCGAAATGATCAGGGTTATGGCGACAACTAAAACTATTTCACCAAACCTTTATGATATCTTGCAATTATTAGGTAAGGAACGCTTAATGCAAAGACTTAATTTATTCTTAAAATAAAATGTTCAGTTTTTGAGCATTTTTTTATTGACAACATTTTGGTGGTGATGTTATATTCTAATTGTACTAGTGCAAGTAATACAATAGGAGGAAAAATATGATCAAACTACAAAACGTTTCCAAGAATTTTGCCAAAACTTTCATTCTAAAAGATTTAAATGGAACAATTAAAGACGAATGTATCTATGGTCTAATTGGGGCCAATGGTGCAGGAAAGTCAACCTTGCTTAGACTTATCAGTAGTATCTATTCGCTTGACGAGGGAAGTATTACTCTAGATAAAGAAGATGTCTATGATAATCCTTCACTAAAACAAAAAATTGTCTTTGTTCCCGATGAACTTTACTTTTATCCAAATTATACTTTAAAAGATATGGCTAACTTTAGAAAAGCCCTTTATCCATCTTTTTCAACTACTGATTTAGAGTCCATGGCCAAAATCTTAAAACTGCCACTTGATCGCTCACTCGAAACATTTTCGAAAGGGGAACGTCGTCAAAGTGCTATAATTCTAGCTTTAGCCACTCATGCAAAATACTATTTATTCGATGAAACCTTCGATGGAATCGATCCGGTCGTTCGTAAGACAATTAAAAAGATGATGGCTAGGGAAATGTGTGATTATCATTCGACGATGCTAATTACTAGTCATAATTTACGGGAACTAGAAGATATTTGTGATTACCTAGGTGTCCTTTACGAAGGTAAAATCCTTTTTGAAAGTGAAATCGACGAACTTAAGGCAACTAGATATAAAGTTCAACTTTCGTTTAACGAACCTAAGACTAAAAAAGACTTTGCAAACCTTGATATCGTATCCTATGAACATAAAGGTAAAATCGATACTTTGGTTTTACGTGGCCAAGAAAAAGATATCACCAAAACTTTAGAAAAAATGCATCCAGTTCTTATGGAATATGTACCCCTTACTTTAGAAGAAATTTTTATTTATGAAATGGAGGATTTAGGTTATGTATTTATGGAATAAAAATTATTTTATCCAAAATATCAAGAAAGCAAGAGCATCTTTACTATTAACTTTTGGTTTTGCTCTACTATTAAACTTTTTAGTTGTTCAAATGAATCTTCTAGAAACACTTTCCCTAGGACCTATTTTAGTTAACCTCGATATTTTGAGTAGTTTCCAAATTATTGCCCAATTTATAGTACCTGTTTTACTTTCCTTGATTCTTTTTAGTTTCGTCTATAAAAAAGAGACAATCGATTTTACCTTGTCTTTGCCTCTTAAAAAAAGAACTATCTTTGTAACTAATACCATCGGAGGACTTATTTTAATTGTCATTTATCAATTACTCAATACTTTCCTTGTTTGGCTTTTAACAACTTTCTTTATTCCCGGTATTACGGTTGGAAGTATGTTCTTTGATTATTTCCTTATCTTTACTATTTCATACTTCTTTGTTTTTACCATTAGTAATTTAGCACTTTGCCTTACAGGTAATAAAATTACAACTGTTATCGTTATCCTTTTACTATTATTATTTATGCCTTTTATGAAAGATATCACAAGTTGTTATGAAAATAGACATTTAACCCTTACTTTTCCAGTTGAGGAACAAGCGAAAGACCACTTTATTGGTAATCCTTACTCTGATTTCATTTGGGGAAAAGATACAGCGATTCCTTATAACACTTTAGTAACTGAACTTACAAATAACAATCAAAGTAGTATGAGTACTCTTAACTATTATCAAGTTATCAAGACTTTCGTTTTAAGTATTGTTTATATTGTTCTTGGAGTTTTCTTATTTAACCATAAAAAGTTCGAAAACTATCAGACGAGTTTTCAAAATAGACATGTCCACTTACTTATCAAATGCTTAACAGTTATTCCAATTGGTTTATTGTTGGGAATCACTATGAATTTTTCAGGTGGTCATATTTTAGAATGGTATTTCTTGTTGGCATTGATTACGATATATTATGTCTTATATGACTACATAACTAAGAAAAAAGTTAAAAATTTTGCTTTGTCGTCTATTTATTTTGCAGGATGCCTATTAGTTATTTTAGGATACAATCTTTTCTTTAAAACACCACGAACAATTGAGTATGATTATAGCCAAGTAAAATCTATCGGTATGGAGTGGGTTTCAAATTATTATCGCGATGCCAAAGACCCAATCGAAATAGAAAGTGAGTCTTTAAAGAAGAAAATATATGACCTAGTTACCAAAGAACCCGTTGGCAAAGAACAGGGACTTAGTTTTGTTTTTACGATGAATGATGGAAGAATAGTTCACACAGTTATTTCTCTATCTAGCGAAAAGTTTCAAGAAATCGTTCGAGAAATTATTTTAGATAAGAGTCACGTGGATTATATTACAAATGGCTTTAACGGAAATCATTATGCTATTAGTTATAGTTCGGATCTTTGGACAAAAGATTCTAGGAAAGATATCTACGATTTAATCTTGAAAGAGAAAAATAATCTCGTGCCAAGCGACTATCTAAATGGTAAAGATGATTTTATAACTCTATATAGTTATCATGATTTACAAATCGAAAGTTTTCTAGTTCCATTTAAGGCAAATAGTCTTTTGATGAAGGCTTTGGTCAACTACTATAACAATGAAACAAAGATGGAATTTTTAACAAAAAAGTACGAAAATGATAGTAATTTAACCCTTCAATATGATACGATTAACAAGGGTAGTAATGAACCTAAAAACATCTTTATCTTAGAATCACACACTTTAGAAGTAATCGATTTCTTAAATAAGCAAGATATAAAAATAGATATGTCTAAACCTATTATTCGTTTGAATTTTAAAGTAACAGGTGAAGCAAAAGATTATTTCTTTTTCCTAAATGAAGAAAAGGTAGTAGAGTTAATACAAAAATTATCTAAATAGTCTAGAAAAGGAGTTTGAAAAAATGAATTATACTATATTAATTGATTATCAAAATAGAACTCCCATCTATTTACAAATTGTAACCAAAATCGAAGAACATGTAGCCTTAGGTGTATTAAAGCCAAATGAACAAATTCCTTCGATTAGAGAACTAGCTATCACTTTAGGAATTAATCCAAACACTGTTAAAAAAGCCTATGAAATATTGGAACAAAAAAAAGTTATTCATACTATTTCAACCAAGGGAACTTTCATTTCTAATAATGCTAGCCAAGTTTTAGAAGATGCTATCGAAAAGGAATTATTAAGTCTTAAGGAACATATCTCTAACTTACAAAAATTAGGCTTATCCAAAGAAGAAATAAGAAGACGAATAGAGAAGAGTAAGTAACATAAACTTTCTCTTTTCTTTTGAATTTTTCTTGTAAAAACAAAATCTTTATGGTAAGATAAAGATACCTTAATGAAGGTGCTACTTGGTCTGTTGGTGAAGTGGCTTAACACACCGCCCTCTCAAGGCGGCATTCATGGATTCGAATTCCATACAGACTACCATTGTAAACGAGGAGTTGTTTTCAACTCTTTTTTTCTTTAAGATAAGAAAATTTATTACAAAGAAAAAAGACTAAAATTAAGCCTTTTTTCATTTTAAGATCAATAATAAAAATTACTATAAGGTGGATAGAAATAGTTGTTATTATAATAAGGGTAAGGATAGGTTGGATAATAGTAATTAGGATGGTTATAATTATTAGGTCGACTTCCGACAATTGCTCCTCCAGTTAGACCTCCTAAAAGGAAAGGAACAACGAATCCTCCACCTAAACGAGTATCATTTATTTGATTTCCATAACGCATATTTCTATTATTTTGGTACATATTATATCTAGGATACATAAATATTTCTCCCTTCTTTAGTATTTTATGTGGTAAAATTAATAATGTGAGGAGATTAGATAAGATGGAAGATAAAATTAAAGAGCTAGCGCATACAATTGTAAATTATTCAATTCAAGTTCAAAAGAACGAAAAAGTATTGATTACATATGTAACTTGCGAACCTAAACCTTTGGTTAAAGAGTTAGTTAAATGTATTTATGAAGCAGGAGGAATCCCTTTTTATCGTGAAACGGATCCTGAAATTAATAGTTTAATAACCGAAGGAACTACTAAAGAAAGAATCGAACTTTTACGTAAAGAGAAAGAGTTTGAGGTAGAAAATTTTGACTCTTTTATCTCTATTCAATATCGGGTGAATGACTATGAAAGTCATAATGTTGACAAAAGTGTTCAACAAACTATTGGAGCAGCTTTAATGAAAACACAAGATATAAGAATTAATCAGAGAAAATGGGTACTTTTAAATTATCCGTCGGTGCTCGATGCTTACAAGGCTGGAATGACAATCGATGAATTTAAGAATTTTTCCTTCGATGTCATGACTGTCGACTATAGTAAAATGAGTAAAGATATTGCTCCGTTAAAGGAACTTATGGATAAGACTGATAAAGTACACATTATTTCTCCTGGTACTGATCTTACTTTCTCGATTAAAGGAATGGGAAGCATCCCTTGTGTAGGAGATAAGAATATCCCCGATGGTGAACTTTATTCGGCACCAGTTCGTGATAGTGTAAACGGTACTATTACTTATAATACACCAAGTCCTTATCAAGGAAGAATCTATAATCATGTAAAACTAACTTTCGAAAATGGTAAGATAATAAAAGCTGAAGCAGATAATAATAATGAAGAATTAAATGAAATCTTTAATACAGATGAAGGTGCTCGTTATGTGGGAGAATTTTCTTTAGGATTCAATCCAAAGATTTTGTATCCCATGGGAGATATCTTATTCGATGAAAAGATTTTAGGAAGTCTACATTTTACACCAGGAAGAGCATATAAAGATTGTTATAATGGCAATGATTCGGCAATTCACTGGGACATGGTTTTGATTCAACGTAAAGATTACGGTGGAGGAGAAATCTATTTCGATGATGTCTTAATTAGAAAAGATGGCATATTTGTTTTGCCGGAGTTACAACAATTAAACTACGATTACCAAGAGAAGTAGGAGGTATTTATGGAAAAGGTAGAATTAAAAGTTTGTGGAATGCACTGTGAAGGATGCGAAAAAAGAATTGAAAATGGTCTAAAGACAATCGAAGGGGTTGAAGAGGTAAAGGCTAATCATAAAACAGAAAGTGTCTCTCTAACTTTAACGAAAGACGTGTTAGACGAAGTAAAAGATAAATTAGCAGAACTTGATTTTGAAGTAAAATAAATCAAGTTTTTTTTATCTACTAGGAATTTGCTTGGAAAACGAAGAAAGCACCAAGCAAAACAATTGTACGATAAAAGAGTACATGTAAATAATGTACTTTTAGAATATATATAATAAATTTTGATCTTCCTTGTACTCGTATACTTTTCCATTGTAATTTTTGTAATAAAGAGTGGTCATAAGACCATAACAATTTTGACAACTGAATCTAGGAGGATAAGAATCATCACCATCATCATTTCGATCACACATATCAATAATTGAAAATGGAATATTTTCTTTTGTTTTACATTTAGGGCAGAAAAATGTAACGAACTCTTTATTTATATTTTTTTGATTTTTCGAAAGCATGTTACCCATATACAATCTCCTTCACGAGACTTCAAATAAACATAACATTAAAGTATCACATTTAGGGCATATA
>CANQDB010000017.1 GCA_947591175.1 uncultured Bacilli bacterium | reverse complement strand
CCATTGCAATTCCATTTTCATCATATTTAGTAAATTCATAATAGTTATTCATAAATAAAAATCCTCCCTTTTAACCATTAAAATTTATATCTATCTAATTAAAAAGGAATGTGATAAAATAAGTTTGTCTATTAATTAGATAGACTTATTGTGCGTGAGAATACTATTTCACTGTTCTTTCAAAAATTTAGTGAAATAGTATTCTTTTGTTTAAGCATAATAAAACCACCTCCATATGAGATGATATTTTAACATATATAAATAATAAATGTCTTGCCAGACAGACCTTACTTTCTTTTACGGAAAAGAAAGTAAGCAAAGAAGCCGGGAAAGGTTTATAAAACAACCTCGCCGGTTAGGCATTCTTTCTTATAAGAAAGAATCAAAGAATTTTTAATATTGGACAAGTAAAAACAATTGTTAATACAAGTTAATCATCTTTTTCATTTATTAGATATTGGACAACTTAATGCAATTTATATTGGACAAGTAAATGCAACTCATATTATAAAAATTGCGTTTACTTGTCCAAGTAAGAACAAAATAAAATAAAAAAAATTAAGTTGTAAAAAGTCTAAAAATAAACTATAATGGTAACATAGGGTAAATAAAAAGAATAAAAAGTGAGGTACACAATATGAATATGGATAAAGAAATTGTCGAATTATTTGTTGACGACATTATTCCAAATCGCTTTCAACCAAGAGAAATTTTTGATGAGAAAGCCTTAAATGAACTAGCCGCTTCTATTAAAGAACATGGAGTAATCCAACCAATTATTGTTCGCAAAATAGGAGATAAATACGAAATTATTGCTGGGGAACGTCGTTATAAGGCATCTATTATTGCAGGACTTACCAAAATTCCTGCTATTATTCGTGACCTAGATGATAAAGAAAGTTCAAAAGTAGCCTTACTTGAAAACTTACAAAGACGAGATTTAACCGCTATCGAAGAAGCGAGAACTTATCAAAAAATCCTAGATTTAGATACGATGACTCAAGAAGAATTAGGTAAGACAATGGGTAAATCTCAAGCCGCAATTGCTAATAAACTTCGGTTACTTGCTTTACCTGATGAAGTTCAAGAAGCCCTATTAACTAATAAAATATCTGAACGGCATGCCCGCAGTCTCTTAAATGTCAAAGATAAAGAAAGTCAAATTAAATTACTTAATAAGATTATTGATAATAAGATGACTGTAAGAGATCTCGATAACGAAATTAAAGCTATGACTGGAGAACCTTTTAAGCAAGATTCAAATCCAGCAGTAGGAGATGTGAATATGCCTAATGATAATTTAATACCAAACATGAATCCAGTTCCTGATTTGAATCCTGTTCAAAATCAAGAACCAATAGAAACTGAAAATAAAATAGAATCAATGGATTCATCTGAAAAGAATGAATCTTCACAATCTTCTACTGATGCCTCAACTGAAGGCATTCCATCATCATCTTCTTTCCGTTTTATTCCTAATTTTGATGAAGAAGATCAAGAATCACCAAAGCCAGAACCAAAGAATGATAAGGTTCAAGATATGGATTTAATAAATGATACTCCTTTGATTTTACCTGATGAAAATGTTTCGCCTCAAACTCAGCCAATGCCACTTCAATTGGATGATATTGAAAATCTAGAGGAAGAAGTTCATCCAGCGAATAACATTCCATATCAACCATTTACTAATACTGAAAGTCTTTTAAATGAGTTTAGAAATGTTAATAATTCTACTCCTGTAGATTCCCTTGCATCAGCAAACAATTCTACACCACCGACAGTAGACTCAACAATTAACTCTGAAGCAGTTTCAAATCTAAAATCTGCTGTTGGACGTATTCGTGACTTAGTTACGCAATTAGAGTCAAATGGTTTTGTAATTCATGTCGATGAGATGGATTTTGAAAACAAATATCAAATCAATATCAGTATTGATAAAAATCAATAAAATAATTGTAAAATATATAAAGGCTTCCCAAACAAAAGCCTTTTTCTTTTATTTAAAATAGTCACAAATTATTTTTATTTTTCCATCAAAAATCGTTTCCTAAACATCTATTTTTTGATACAATAATAATACATGAAAAGAAAAGGTGATGGATGATGGGAAAGATTATATCGTTAGTAAATCAAAAAGGTGGAGTAGGAAAGACTACAACGAGTATCAATCTTTCAGCTTCCTTAGCCCTTTTAGGAAAGAGAGTTTTATTAGTAGATTTAGATCCTCAAGGAAATGCCACAACTGGTCTTGGAATCAATAAAGGTGATATAGATTTAAGTATTCACGATGCAATTCTTGCTAACTGTAAAACAGAAGAAGCAATTATTCGTACCAAATATAAAAATTTATTTTTATTACCATCAGTCATCCATTTAGCAGGAGCCGTATACGAATTAACTGAAAAAGAACAAGAGGATGAACATTTCGTCAGAGGTCTTGCTTTAAAAAATGCTTTGAGTCAAGTTCAAGACCAATTTAACTATATAATTATCGATTGCCCACCATCTTTAGATATTTTGACTTCGAATGCTTTAGCTGCTTCTAACTCAGTAATCATCCCTGTACAATGTGAGTTTTTTGCTCTCGAAGGAATAACCCAATTATTAAACTCGATCGTCCTAGCCCAAAAGAACTCAAATCCTAATCTAAATATCGAAGGCGTTTTACTTACCATGTTAGATTCTAGAACAAATTTAGGATTAGAAGTAGTTGAAGAAATAAGAAAATATTTTAAAGAACGTGTCTACAATACGATAATTCCAAGACTTATTCGTCTAACAGAAGCTCCTTCTCATGGCAAACCAATTATTGCTTATGATCCTAAAAGTAGAGGATCTGAAGCTTATTTAAATTTAGCTAAGGAAGTGATTGAACGAAATGGAAACATCTAAAAGAAGAGCCCTCGGTCGTGGCTTAGAAGAACTTTTTAATAATGAACCATTAGATTACAATAAAATTGAAGAAAAAATTATCACGACGACTCCAAAGGACGAAGTTGTCGAACTAAAAATAAGTGATTTACGTAGTAACCCTTATCAGCCTCGAAAAGTATTTGATGAAAAAGCCTTAGAAGAGTTGGCTTCATCGATAAAAGAACATGGTGTTTTTCAACCTATCATTGCCAAGAAAAGTATCAAAGGTTACGAAATAATCGCTGGAGAAAGAAGAGTTAAAGCCTCTAAACTAGCTGGTAAAGAAACTATTCCTGCCATAGTTCGCGATTTTAGTGATCAAGAGATGATGGAGATAGCTTTACTTGAAAATTTACAACGTGAAGACTTGAATGCTATTGAAGAAGCCATGGCTTATAAGAAACTTTTGACCGAATTAAAACTAACTCAAGATGAACTTGCTACTAGAATTGGTAAAAGTAGAAGTCATGTAACGAATATGTTAGGGCTTTTAGCCTTACCAGAAGAAGTAAAAGATATGCTTATGGAAGATAAAATTTCGATGAGTCATGCTAGAGTCCTAAGTAAGATCGAAGACGCCGACAAAGTAATAAAACTTGCTCAACGGGTATATGACGAGAACTTAAATGTCCGCTCACTTGAAACTTTGGCTTCTGGTAACGAATTAAAGAAACGTAATCAAAACAGTAAACATTTCCATAAAGATAATGCCTATCGTTATGTTGAAGAGAATTTGACTGATAAATTAGGTACTAAAGTCAAAGTAAAACAAGGAAAGATGGAGATCTTCTTTGCTAATACTAACGACTTAAATCGTATCTTGGAAATTATGGGAATGGATAGCGAATAATGAATAACATTCTTTCTTTTATTAGTCAAAAAATATTTTATTTACCTATTTTATATATTGCAATAGGCATTGTTATTTATGGTATCTTAAGAAAAATAATTCGTTATGTTTTATCACTCAAAACAAGACATCTCCAAAAGAATAGTGGTAACTATAAAAAAATAGAGACTTTACGAGTACTCCTTCAAAATATAATCAAATATAGTATTGGTGTTCTAGTAATCCTTGCTATTTTAACAGTTTACGGCATAGATATCGGTAGCATCCTAGCAGGACTTGGAATTTTAGGTGCTGTTGTGGGACTTGCTCTCCAAGATACTTTTAAAGATTTCTTTGCAGGAATTTCCATTCTTTTAGAAAACCAATTTGCTATTGGTGATAACATTGAAATTGATGGTTTTAGAGGAGATGTCATCTTCTTAGGTTTAAAAACTACCAAACTTAGAAGTTACGAAGGTGCTGTAAAAATTATTGCCAATCGTAATATTACGAACGTAACAAACTACAGTTTATCATCATCTCTTGCAATTGTCGATGTTGCTATTGCAAATACGGAGCCACAATCCAAAGTCGAAAAGATATTAGAAGATTTGGCTAAGGAATTGAGTGATTCTCTTGATTCTCTAGCAGGTCCAGTCGAACTTTTAGGTATTAATGAACTAAAGGATGGTAATGTTACATATCGTCTCACAGCCTCAACTAAACCAACTGAAAACTTTGGTGTCGAGCGAAAAATAAGAAAAGCTGTGAAAGAACGTCTAGATAAAGAGAAAATAAAAATAGGTTATCCAAATATTGAGGTGTACCATGGAAACAAATAATTATCAATTAGGTTCTATCGTGCAAATGAAAAAGACTCATCCTTGTGGCAGTGATAAATGGGAAATAATTAGAACGGGTATCGATATTAAAATTAAATGTTGCGGTTGTGGTAGATGTGTCCTAATACCGAGAATAGAATTTAATAAAAAAATAAAGAAAATAATTTCTGAATAGAGAAGGGAAGTTTATGAGAGAAAAGAAAAAATTACGACTTAAAAAATTTCACATTCATCCAATTACTTCTATCGTTCTTATGATTATTCTTACAGTTCTATTAAGTGGACTCTTTTCGGCTTTAGAAATTCAAGCAACCTATAGTACGATTAATCCGACGACCAATCAATTAGAAAGTGTATTAGTTACCGTCGAAAACCTATGTAATTACGACGGCCTAAAGTTTATTATCAGTAATGCAGCCCGTAACTTCATCAGTTTTACACCTTTAAGTACCTTATTAATAGCCTTACTTGGTGTAAGTGTTGCCCAGGCTACAGGTTTACTTGATACTTTTATTAAAAGAAAACTCGTTAAACTTGATAATCGCGTAATTACCTTTGCCCTTATCTTTTTAGCCACTATTTCAAGTATCATTAACGATGTCGGTTACGTTATCCTAATACCTTTAGGAGCAATTCTTTTCTTAGCCAACAATCGTCATCCCTTTGCGGGAATTATTGCAGCCTTTGCTGGAGTTGCCTTTGGTTACGGAGCCACTTTATTTGTAGGATCTACCGAAGTAAACTTAATTCCGATTACCAGTCAAGCGGCTAGTCTTATCGATACAGCCATCACGGAAGGTGTAAGTCATATCAGTTTAACATCAAACCTTTTCATCATTATTGCAACTTCAATTATCTTATCAATTGTGGGAACTATAATAATAGAAAAAATGATCGTTCCTAAATTAGGCCACTACAAAGAACGTTCTGAAGTATCTGAGACATCTATTGATATTCCGATAATCGATATCGAAGAAGAGGAACAAAAGAAATTAGAGACCGACTTAAGAGAGAAAAAAGGTCTTAGGAATGCTCTTATTGCTTCCTTAATCATCTTATTTATATTTATCTATTCCTTGATACCAGGACTTCCATTTTCAGGAATCCTACTAGATATGGAACAGACAGCCTATGTAAATCAACTTTTTGGTACTAATTCGTACTTTCAAGATGGTTTTACGTACCTAGTTTCTATCTTCTTTATCGTCACTGGTATTGCTTATGGAGTAGGGGCTAAGACAATTAAAAACGATAAAGATTTATTCAATAAAACAGGTGAAGCCTTGAAAGATGTCGGAAGTCTAGTTATCTTAATTTTCTTTGCTTCTCAACTAGTATCTATCTTTAGACAGACGAACCTAGGTACAATTATTACAGCCTGGGGAGCCAATATTATCAGTAACTTATCTTTCACAGGTATTCCATTAGTCATTTTGATATTAGTGGTTATTGCTATTACCAACTTCTTTGCGACGACTCCAGTTTTAAAATGGAATATTTTAGCTCCTGTAGTGGTACCTAGTCTTATGCAATCTAACATTTCCCCACAATTTGCTCAATTTATTTTAAGAGCCGGAGACTCGATGACTAAAGGACTAACACCATTACTTGCTTTCTTTGTAATTTACGTAGGCTACTTAAATATCTACAATCGTAAAAAAGAAAATCCAATTACTATCAAACAATCATTATCGTGGTTACTTCCTTATGGTGCTATTATCAGTATCACATGGATTCTTATAGTCTTAGGTTGGTATCTTATTGGACTTCCAATCGGACCAGGAGTTTTCCCAACTGCTTAAAAATCGAGGGTTAATTTTAATCCTCTTTTTTGTTTGTAAAACTCTTATCATATGCTATAATAACAATGAAAAGAAAGAGGTAATAATATGAGTTTAACTGCAGGAATCGTCGGTTTACCTAATGTTGGTAAGTCAACCTTATTTAATGCTATTACTAAGAAAAACATTTTAGCCGCTAACTATCCATTTGCAACAATCGACCCAAACGTTGGAGTTGTAACTGTTCCTGATGAACGTTTAGCCAAACTTGAAAGTATGTATATGCCTGAAAGAACAATTCCTACATCTTTTGAGTTTACGGATATTGCAGGTCTAGTTAAAGGAGCAAGTCAAGGCGAAGGTTTAGGTAACCAGTTTTTATCGTATATAAGAGAGACCGATGCTATATGTGAAGTAGTTCGTTGCTTCGATGATAGTAACATTATCCACGTCGAGGGACAAATTGATCCTATCCGTGATATCGAAATAATAAATTTGGAATTAACAATTGCCGATCTTGAAATAGTAGGTAACCGTATCGATAAAATGAAAAAGAAAGTTGAGTCGAGCAAAGATAAAGAAGCCTTAATCGAAATGGAAGCCTTAAAGAAAGCGAAAGAGTCGCTTGAAAAAAATATTCCCTTAAGATTAGTTGACTTTACGGAAGAAGAGACTAAAGCCCTTCGTTCATACAGTTTTCTAACTATTAAACCGATGATATATCTAGCAAATATTAGTGAAGATGATATTGCTAAACCAGATAACGAATACGTGCAAATGGTGCGAGAATATGCATCAAAAGAACATGCTAAGTGCGTTAAAATTTGTGCAAAAGTTGAATCTGAACTAAGTGAGTTAAACGATGATGATAAAAAAGAAATGCTTTCGATGTTAGGTCTTCCCGAAAGTGGTTTAGATGAACTAATAAGAGAAACCTATGATTTATTAGGCTTAAGTACTTATTTTACAGTTGGACCTGATGAATGTCGTGCCTGGACTTTTAAGAAGGGCATGAATGCTAAAGAATGTGCAGGAATTATTCATACCGATTTTGAAAAAGGTTTTATTCGTGCCGAAGTTATGTCCTATCAAGACTTAATAGATTGCGGTAGTGAGCTAAAAGTTAAAGAAGCAGGTAAAGCTCGCCTCGAAGGAAAAGACTACATCATGCAAGATGGAGATATCTGTCACTTCCGTTTCAATGTATAATTATAGACTTCTTAAAAAAAACATCGTGAACAGTTAAAAATAACATTTACAAACGAAATTAGTTTTGTTATAATACAAACGAGTATTTGATACTCCTTGCCGATTTTATTGTCGGCCATAAGTCCAAAAGGAGGTGGAAAGACATGAAACAGTACGAGGTAATGTTCATTGTTAGACCAGATTTAGAAAAAGAGGCAACAACGGCAATTGCTGAAGAAATGAAAAAGGTCTTAACAGACAAAGGTGCTAATATTCTTGAAGAAAAAGATATGGGTCAAAGAGAACTTGCATATGAAATGAAAAAGTACAAAACAGGATACTATTATTTCTTCAAAGTAGAATCTATTGATGCTACTGCTACCCAAGAATTTACAAGAGTAGCAACATTAAATGAAAATATTATTCGTAGTCTAGTTGCAAAAGTAGAAGACTAGAAAGAGGTAAAATATGAATAAAGTTTTTTTAATAGGTCGTCTAACTAAAGATCCAGAACTAAGATATACGGGAAGTAATGTTCCTGTAACTAGTTTTACTCTTGCTATCAATCGTACATATACGAATCAATCAGGAGAAAGAGAAGCTGATTTTATTCCAGTCGTAGTATGGCGTAGACAAGCAGAAAGTGTCAAAAATTATTTATCACAAGGTAGCCAAGTAGCAGTCGATGGACGAATTCAAACTCGTTCGTACGATGACAATAACGGCCAACGTCGTTATGTTACTGAAGTCGTGGCAGATAACGTTCAATTCCTTGATAGTAAAGGAAGTAGAGAGAACGCTCAAATGAACAATGCTAACTTCTCAAATAATCAAAATGATACTACGAATGCAAATCCTACACCATATGATTTTGACTCTTCTAATAGTACACCATCAACCGATATGAAATCTGATCCGTTCGCTGATTTTGGTAGCAGTATCGAGATTAATGATGACGATCTACCATTCTAATAGAAAGGAGAACAATCATGGCAGAATTTTTTAAGAAAAAGAAAAAAGTTTGCTACATGTGTACAGGAAAAGACATTAACTATAAAGATGTAGAAACATTAAAGAAATATATTAACGATAAAGGTAAAATTTTACCAAGACGTGTAACAGGTGCTTGTGCAAGACATCAAAGACATATCGCTGGACAAATTAAACGTGCTCGTGCAATTGGCCTTTTACCTTATACAAAATAGAAAATCGATGAAATATTCGATTTTTTTAATTGTGTAAAATGGGCTTGCTTTCTTGGAAAAAGCAAGA
Source organism: uncultured Bacilli bacterium (assembly GCA_947591175.1). GTDB lineage: Bacteria > Bacillota_I > Bacilli_A > RF39 > UBA660 > Faecenecus. Next base: position 8,282 of record CANQDB010000017.1, on the reverse strand, counting down.
AGATGTTGTATAATAAAATTGGTATTTTATCTAGTTAGGAGGTTAACATGAAAATTAATCATAAGACGTTTTTAAAGACCATTCAAAACTCTTCACACATATACATTATGGGCCATAAAGACTTAGACCTCGATGCCGTTGGTAGTGCGATTGCTCTTGTTAAAATAGTTAATCACTATAACAAGGAAGCATCTATCATTATGAACGATAAAACAAGTGAACTAGCCGTCGGCCAAGTGTTAAAAGTCGAACAAAAAAATATGGCTTTTGTTCAAAGTGACGATATAACTATTACTCCTAATGATTTAATCATCGTTGCCGACACTAATAAAAAAGTAATGGTGCAAGATTCTAATATACTCTCCAAAACTAAACATATTATGGTAATCGATCACCATGTTTTAGTTGAAGATACAATCGACGCCGAAAATGTCTTTATCGATGAAACTGCTTCTAGTACCTGTCAGATGATAACTACTTTACTAGATGATTTAGAACTAATTTTGCCAGCCGGAATTAATACCTTATTACTAGCAGGTGTTGTTTTGGATACCAATAATTTTGTTGTCAAAACCGACAAAATGACTTACTATAGTGCTTATCAACTAACGAATAATGGAGCAAGTCCTATCGAAGTTCAATATCTTTTGAAACAAGACTTAAAGAACTATAAGATTCGTCAAAGAGTTATTACTAATGCTAAAATATATAAAAATCTAGCCGTGACTAAAGGTGATCCTCGATTAAAATATCGCCGTGAAGAACTCGCTAAAATTGCTGATACACTTTTACAATTTAAAGGAGTTGAAGCATCCTTCGTCATTGCTAACTTAGGAGCCAACACAGTTGGAATAAGTGCTCGTTCGATGGGTAACTTCGATGTCGGTGCTATTATGGAACAACTAGATGGTGGAGGTAATCGTCACGAAGCCGCCACAAAAATAGAAGACAAAAGTATTAAAGAAGTAGAAACCATATTATTAGAACTTTTAAATAAATAAAAGGAGGCCCTTATGCAAGTAATCTTCATAAAAGATGTCAAAGGACAAGGAAAAAAAGATGAAATAAAAAAAGTTAAAGATGGCTATGCCGAAAATTTTCTAATCAAGAAAGGCTATGCTGTTCCATTAAATGATAGTTCTCTTGCTAAACTAAAACGCGACCAAGCATCCGCTAAAAAACAAGATGAAGAAAATAGACGCCAAGCCCAAGTTCAGAAGGAAAAATTAGAACAAGAAACATTTACTTTCAAAGTTAAAACAGGTAATCAAGATAGAGTCTTCGGAAGTGTAAGTGCCAAGCAAATCAAAGAAGAACTCGATAAAAAAGGCTACAACTTCGATAAAAAACAAATTCAATTAGAAAACAACCTAACAAGTTTAGGTTTTCATACGATAACTATCAATCTTTACAAAGAGATCAATGCCAAAGTTAAAATTCAATTAGTAAAATAGGAGGTGACCTCATGGCAACTAGAACAGTTCCTTACGATTTAGAGGCTGAAGAATCAGTCTTAGGCTCGATGTTTCTATCGACTACAGCTTTACAAAAAGCCTGTGAATCTCTAAATCAAGAGTACTTTTACAGTGATAAGAATAGCAAAATCTTTACTGCCATGCAGGCTCTTTCCGAAAAAAAAGTACCACTCGATATTACGACTGTTACTGCTGAATTAAAACAACGTAACTGGTTAAATGAAGTTGGAGGAGTCGAGTACCTAACCGAAATAATCAATTTCGTTCCAACCGCTGGCAATATCGATTATTACATAAAAATTGTCGAAGATGATGCTATTTTAAGAAGTTTAATTCAAACTGCGACCGACGTCGTCACCTTAGGTTACGAGCACGAAGGAAGTGTTAATGAAACTCTAGACGAAGCCGAACGTAAACTCTTAAATGTCATTAAAAACCGTAAATCAGGCGAATTTCTAAGTATCAAAGATGTCCTTTACAACACCCAAAAACAACTCGAGTATTTAGCCAATAGTAAAGGTGAAGTTACAGGACTTCCATCTGGCTTTTACGATTTAGACCGCATCACGGCTGGATTCCATGAAAACGAACTGATAATTATTGCTGCTCGCCCGGCCATGGGAAAAACAGCCTTTGCTTTAAATATTGCAACACATGTGGCTATGAACACTGATAAAACAGTTGCTATTTTTAACCTCGAAATGAGTCCTGAACAACTAGCGATGCGTATGCTTGCAAGTCTCGGTCAAATCGATGGTAACAAACTAAGAACCGGTTACTTACTTAACGACGATTGGAAAAAACTAAACGAAGCTATCAGTCAACTACAAGATGCTAAAATGTATATTGCGGCATCCCCTGGTATCACGATTGGGGAAATAAGATCTCAATGTCGTCGCCTTGCCAGTAGTGAGGAAGGTCTAGGCCTAGTTGTCATCGACTATCTCCAACTTGTTTCAGGTGGAGGGCACTATGGCACTAATAAACAACTAGAAGTTTCAGATATTTCGCGAAGCCTCAAAACAATGTCTTTGGAACTTCACATCCCTGTTATTGCCTTAGCCCAATTAAACCGTACAGTCGACAGCCGTGAAGATAAAAAACCAGTCATGAGTGACTTACGTGATTCAGGATCCATCGAGCAAGATGCCGATATCGTAGGTTTCCTTTATCGCGAAGATTACTATGACAAAGAATTACGAAACGAAGAAAATAACAGTAAGACCCAATTCCTAATTGAGAAAAACAGAAGTGGTTCAACTGGCAAAGTCGATTTACTATTTAAAAAGAATACCAGCACTTTTGTAAGTCTCCAAAAAGATGAAATCAAAGAAAAGAAGGGTGAAAAAGATGAGCATTAGAACAATGATATCCTATTCGATTGCTACTTTATTAAGTGTTATCCTAGTACTAGTGACTACTACCTTTAATCCAGGTCAAACACCTAAAGAAGTATATCGAGTTTATCTAAAAGGTGAATCCATTGGTTTAATTAACTCCAAAGAAGAACTAGAAAACTATATCGACCAAGAACAATCACACTTAAAAGATGAGTACAAAGTCGATAAAGTCTATGCTCCAAACGATTTAGATATTGAAAAAGAGATAACCTTTGAAGATAAGACTTTATCTACCCAAGAGATTTATGAAATCATCAAAGATAAGAGTCCTTTTACTATTCAAGGGTACAAAATCTTCATTCAAGGTATCGAAGAACAGAATGAAGAAGGCGAGAATGAAAAACAAGAAGACCAAGTTTTATACGTCCTAGATAAAAATATCTTCTTAAATTCCGTGCATAAGACAGCCGAGACCTTTATCGATAAAGATGAACTAGCTGCATATGAACAAGATAAGCAACAACCTATTGTCGATACCGGTAAAATAATTGAAAACGTCTATATTCAAAATGAACAGACGATTACCCAAGAAAATATCTCCGTCAATGAAAAAATCTTCACGACCGAAGAAGAACTAAGTCAATACTTGTTATTTGGAACAAATGAAAAACAAGATACGTATATCGTCCAAGAAGGTGACACAGTCGATAATATTTCTTTCGATCATCAATTGTCGACCGATGAATTTATTATTGCTAACCCAACTATAAAAGCTGACACTATGCTTTTCCCAGGTCAAGAAGTATCCATTGGTGTTTTACAACCACAATTAAATATCGTTGAAGAAACCCACGTTGTATCCCGTCAAACTATCGGTTATAACACTGTTTATGAAAATGATCCTGACAAATATGCTGGAGAAGAAGTTGTAAAACAAGAAGGAATGGAAGGAGTTCAATTAGTAACTCAAAAAATAAAACTAGTCAATGGTGAAACAAAAAGTGTCGTCCCAATCGATACTCAAGAAGAAAAACCTTCAGTTGACCGAATCATCGTCCGTGGAACGAAACAACGTTCTGTTGGCGGTGGCATCGGTTCAGAAGTTGAAGTCCCTGTTGGTATAGGTTCATGGGTATGGCCAACTATTACTCCATATCAAATTATGAGCTACTTTGCTTATCGTTGGGGAAAATTACATAAAGCCATCGATATTGCAGGATGTGGTGAAGGTTCACCTATAAAAGCTGCTAATAATGGTGTAGTTGTCTACTCAGGCTATAATGGTACAAATGGTAATTATATATATATTAAACATAGCAATGGACAATATACAGAGTATGCTCATATGGCTGTTCGTTATAAAAAAGCAGGAGACGTAGTTTATGCTGGTGATATCATTGGAACCATGGGTCACACAGGCTTTGCTCAGGGAACACACTTACACTTTGGATTATGGAATGGTTACCCATTTAGAGGTACACCAGTAAATCCATTAACACTATTTCAATGAAAATAAAAGTTTTAGCTAGTGGTTCCAAAGGTAATAGTACTTATATTGAAACAACGCAAAGTAAGATTTTAATCGATATGGGTATAAATTATCTAACTTTACAAACTAAATTAAAAGAAATAGATGTTAGTCCTGAGCAATTAGATGCTATCTTTATAACTCACACACATACAGATCATATTAAAGGTCTTGCAAGTCTTGTCAAAAAGATGAATATTCCAGTTTATGCTTCGACCTTAGTTACTCAAGAATTAAGAAAGACTATTCCTGAAAATAATCTTCATATAATAAGTCGTGAAGATACTTTTCAAGATCTTGAAATCGAAACAGTTCCTCTATCACACGATGTCGAAGGAACTATTGGGTATATTATCAAGAACAACGATGAAAAACTCATTTATATTACCGACACTGGATACGTAAACGAACGTTACTTTAAAAAACTAAATAATGCCACAATCTATATTATCGAAAGTAATCACGATGAAGAGATGCTCATGAATGGACCATATCCATATTACTTAAAACAACGTGTCGTAGGCGATAGTGGACACCTTTCTAATCATACGACAGCTGAATACTTAACAAGTTGGCTTGGTGCTAAAACAAAATATGTAGTCTTAGCTCATTTGAGTGAAAACAATAATACTCCTGAATTAGCCTATAATACCATTCATGAAGCCTTCGTAAAAAACAATATCGAAGTTCCAATCATCATTGCCGAACAACGAGTTGCCACAGATTTAATCGAGGTTTAAGTATGAAAGTAATATGTGTTGGTAAATTAAAAGAAACATATTGGAAAGAGGCTTTAGCGGAATATCAAAAAAGACTAAGTAAATATACAAATCTCGAAATTATAGAGTTACCAGATGAAAGTACTGAAGATAAAAAAGTAGCTCTCAAAAAAGAAGGAGAACGCATCTTAAAGGTTATTAATCAAAAAGACTTTATCGTAACTTTAGAAATTGAAGGAAAAGAGTACGATTCTCTTACTTTTTCTAAAAAAATAGAAGCTTGGCTTATCGAAAATAGTAATCTTACATTTATTATTGGTGGCTCTTATGGCCTAAGTCCAGAAGTAAAGAACCTTGCCAACGAGCGAATATCCTTTAGTAAGATGACTTTTCCGCACCAATTATTTCGTGTTCTTTTACTGGAACAGATATATCGTGGCTTTAAAATAAGTCATCACGAATCTTATCACAAATAAAAAGAATTGTGCCTAATCATAAAGTACAATTCTTTTCCTATTTTTTGACAATAAACTTGCGTTTTGCTTAATAAAATAAAAATAGGTGAGTACGATGGAAATTATCAAAAAAATAGCTTGGGGTATTGCGACTTTCTTTTTACTTGGTGGGGGAATTTATTATTCTCTTAAACTAAAAGGAATACAGTTTCGTTTATCTAAAATGTTTAAAAGTTTTTACTCTAAAAAGAAAGGTGAGATAACTCCCTTTCAAAGTTTAATGCTATCACTTGCTGCTCAAATAGGAGTAGGTTCTCTTGCTGGCATTGCTCTAGCCATTTATCTAGGAGGCCCTGGAACTATCTTTTGGCTTTGGCTTACTACTTTTCTAACCGTTCCAAATGCTTTTTCGGAAAGTGTTTTAAGTATGGTCTATCGTGAAAAAGATGGTTTCTTCCATAAAGGAGGACCATCTTACTATATAGAAAAAGGACTAGGCGAAAAGAAATTAGCCAAGTCCTATGCTTTGTTAGTCTTAGTTGCCTATATTGTCGGTTTTATGACGATTCAAGCCAATACGATAGCAGTTTCCCTTAAAGATACTCTTAATTTTGATCCTATTGTAACAGGAGTCTCTTTAGCAGTTCTATCAGGAGCTATTATCATTAAAGGTGTCAAAGGTATATCTAATGCAACCTCTAAAATAGTTCCCTTAATGGGTATCATCTATTTTATCTTAGTTCTCTACGTTTTAGTTATGAATTACCAAATAATTCCAAGTATTATTGTTTTAATCATCAAAGAGGCATTCCATCCTAAAAGTATAGGAGTTGGTCTTTTGACAACCTTAATGATTGGTCTCGAACGAGGAATCTTTGCCACCGAAGCAGGCCTCGGTAGTAGTGCCATTGCTAGTGCTACAGTCGATAATAATAATCCTATTAATCAAGGTTATATCCAAATGTTAGGTGTCTATTTTACTAGTTTTATAATTTGTACCGGTACGGCGCTTATCATTTTAACTTCTAACTATAAAGAACTAGTCCTAGAAAACATAAATGGTATCGAGCTTACTCAATATGCATTCCGTTATCACTTAGGTAATTTTGGAAGTGGTATCTTATCCGTACTGATTCTCTTCTTTGCCTTTTCGACTATCCTAACAGGCTATTACTATGGTGAAACAAATCTTAAATTCTTAAAAAAAGAAATAACCGAAAGAGATCTAACTATCTTAAAAGTTATTACTCTAGTTCTCCTAGTTTGGGGAAGTGTTGCAAATGCTCCATTCTTATGGAATTTAGTCGATATCTTAGTAGCGTTTATGGCAATTATCAATATGTATGCTGTTCTATCATTATCGAAAGATGTTATCTATGAATACAATCAAAAAAAGTCATTGAATAAACCTTAACCCTATAGTATAATAACGTTAATCAAAAGGAAGTGGGTACTTTGATTGGTAATGATTGGGATGAAATTTTAAAAGATGAAATGGATAAACCTTATTTTAAAGAGTTAATCAATTTTATCGAAGAAGAATATAAAGAAAAGACAATTTATCCAAAAAAGACTGAGATCTTTAATGCTTTTCGCTTTACTCCATATAAAGATGTTAAAGTGGTCATTTTAGGTCAGGATCCATATCATGGTATAGGTCAAGCTCATGGCCTATCTTTTTCAGTCCAAGAAGGAATTCCAAAACCACCGTCACTTGTCAATATTTTTAAAGAATTACATGATGACTTAGGTTGTAAAATTCCCTCGACTGGATGTTTAATTCCTTGGGCCAAAGAAGGAGTACTTCTTTTAAATGCCGTTTTAACAGTTGAAAAGGATAAAGCCGCCTCTCACAGTAATCATGGTTGGGAAACTTTTACAAATGCGGTCATTCAAAAATTAAACGAAAAAGATGAACCTCTAGTCTTCATCTTATGGGGTAGTTATGCTCGTAGTAAAAAAGCATTTATTACTAATAAAAGGCACTGTATTATTGAGTCTAGCCATCCTTCGCCTTTATCGGCATACAATGGTTTCTTTGGAAGTCGTCCATTCTCTAAGACCAATCAATTTTTAATAAGTAATAATAGAAAGCCCATTCATTGGGAAATAGGTGACTAAAATGTTAACACAAGAAGAATTAGAATATTTATTTACAACTAATCGCAATAAATTCGATGATTATATGGAAATCTATCGGCAAGTTGAAAATGCTAAAGCGAAAAATCCAAATTTAGATGCTTACGATAGAGAACTATTTGAACAAGATTACGATGAGAAAACTAAAGCATATATTGAACGATATCCATCATATCTTCAAACGGATACGGTTAAACAAACTTTAACGGAGTTAAATCGTCTTCAAAAAATTGTTAAAACTCCAAATCAAAAAAGACACTTAGCAATTTTACGTAACTGCTTTTTCCGTGGTGTATGTGCAACTCTTGATTATTATTCTAAAGGGAAAGTAAATCCTGAAATCGAAACTGATGAAATCTATCATTATGAAGATTATCTAAATTCCACTGTAGATTACCGCGGTTATTTAGTTATGTTTTGTGTAAGAGCTAAGATAGATACTCATTTGGTAAGAACATTAAGAGATTATAAAATCGCCAAAGAAGTAGATATCAAAAGTTCATATGAAGCTCAAAAGAAAAATTTAAAAACAATGTAAAGTCCACATTCCGTGGATTTTTTTACTATTTTTCTTGACTGGGGGGGGGTGTGATTGGCTTATAATAGATATATACTAGAGGAGATTA
>CANQDB010000016.1 GCA_947591175.1 uncultured Bacilli bacterium | reverse complement strand
GGTTTCCTTGCTTTAGAAGATAACACGAAGTTCGGTTATTACGTCGACAATATTTATTCCCCTAAAAGAGATTGCGGAATTTTATGGAGTGATCCAGATTTAAATATTCCGTGGGAAGATTGGTGTAAAGAATACGGTGTCGACTACAGTCAAATTCAACTTAAATTGGCTGACCAAAATAGACCTCGTTTAAAAGACTGCCCAGTATCGTTTTATAAAAAATATCGTTATTTAGTAACAGGTGTCCAAGGTCAATTAGGATACGACGTTGTAAAGGAATTAAATTCACGAGGAATTTACGATGTTCTAGCGGTCGATAAAGATGAAATGGATATATGTGATCAAGATAGAGTCGATGAAATTATTAGAGCCTATGTTCCTGAAGTAATTATTCATTGTGCTGCGTACACTAACGTTAAGAAGGCGGAAGAAGAAAAAGATATGGCCAAGGCTATCAATGTCGATGGTACAAGAAACCTTGTAACAAGTGCGGCAAGAGTAGGGTCTAAATTTATCTATGTTTCGACAGACTATGTCTTCGATGGTACGAAAAAGAGTCCTTATGAAGTAGGAGATAAAGCAAACCCTCTAAATGTTTATGGAAAAACCAAATATTTAGGTGAAGAGGTTGCCCGTACTTACGATAAATCTTTTGTTGTTCGTACTTCTTGGGTTTTCGGGGTAAATGGTAATAACTTTGTTAAGACGATGATTAATCAAGCTCAAACAAAAGACGAGGTAAAAGTTGTAAGTGATCAAATAGGAAGTCCAACTTATACTGTCGACTTGGCTAAACTTTTAGTTGATATGGCTCAAACTGAAAAATACGGTACGTATCACGCTCATAATGAGGGCTATTGTTCTTGGTATCAGTTTACTAAAGATATCTACGACACAATTGATGCCAAAACGAAAGTGACTCCAATTGCTTCGGATACTTTCCCAAGTTCAGTTGTTCGTCCACTAGATAGTCGTTTAAGTACTGAAAGTCTTTCACAAAATGGATTTGATAAACTTCCAGAATATAAAGATGCCGTTAAAAGATACGTTAAAGAATTAAAATAAAATAAAATTCATATTTTTAATAGCTTTAGGCAAACATAGTAATGAAGTTACACAAATTTTTACATAACATATAATATTTATATAAGATATAATATAATAACTATAAAACAGGCTGACATTTTATATAAATATAATATTATTTTTATGTGAGTGAGGTGATACTATGGAAAACTTGACAACAGTTATAAGCGTACAAATTAATCGCCAAGATAAGGAGTTAGCAACAGGTATATTAAGTAAACTAGGATTAAATATGAGTACTTACATAAATATGGCAATAAAACAATTGATTAACAAAGATGGTGTTCCTTTTGATGTTGTAAACCCTAAACCAAGTAAAGAACTATCTGAAGCCATTCAGGAAGGTGAAGATATATTAAGCGGTAAGATAAAATCAAAAAGTTATACTAATATGTATGAACTAATGGAGGACTTAAAATCTTAATGTTAAATTTAAAAATCACAAGTTAGTTAATGATAAAACATTTAAAAATTGTAATGAATGTCATATTGACCCGGATTGGTTACTTATCTATAAATATTAAAATAATGAATTAATATTATTGTTAGTTGCTACTGGCAGCCATAGTGATTTGTTCGATAAATAGGGAATATAAATCTCTATTTTTTCTTGCTATTAAAAAGTTTAAGAATATGATAAAATAACAATAGACGTTTGTTTTAAGGAGTGAGAATAGTGGCATATATTGAATTTAAAGATGTAAGTAAAAAGTATCAAATGGGTGAAATTGAAATTAAAGCCTTAGACAAGATTTCTTTCGACATAGAAAAAGGTGAATTGGTTGTTATCCTAGGACCCTCTGGAGCAGGTAAGACGACGTGCCTTAATATTTTAGGAGGAATGGACGATGTCACCTCAGGTAAAATTACGGTCGATGGTGAACGAATCGATAAACTATCGAAAAGAGAACTTACGAAGTATCGTCGTAATGACATCGGTTTTGTTTTCCAATTCTATAATTTAATTCAAAACTTGACGGCTCTAGAAAATGTTGAACTCGCTGTCCAACTTTGTAAAGATCATTTAAACCCTGAAGAAATACTTGAAAAAGTAGGGCTTAAGAATCGTTTGAAAAACTTTCCTTCACAATTATCTGGTGGTGAACAACAAAGAGTCTCGATTGCTAGAGCCATTGCCAAAAATCCCAAACTTTTACTATGCGATGAACCGACAGGTGCCTTGGACTATAAAACAGGTAAACAAATTTTAGAGTTGTTGGAACAGGTTGCTCGTGAAGAAAAAATGACCGTCATTATCATCACTCATAACAGTGTAATTGCCGAAATTGCCGATAAAGTTATCAAATTTAATAGTGGTCAAGTTCAAGATATCGTTATTAATAAACATCCTAAATCTGTTCAAGATATCGAGTGGTGATTAACATGAAGAACTTATGGTTAAGTAGCCTTCGGAAAATTAGTAGTACGAAGCGTAAATTTTTATCACTATTGTGTCTTGCTCTTTTAGGAGTGGGTTTTTATGCGGGAATTAAAGCAACATCTCCTGATATGACCGATACTTTGGATAACTATCTAAAGGAACAAAACGCTTACGATTTGGAAGTAACATCGACTTTAGGCTTAACTTCAAACGATGTTAAAAAAATTGAAGAGTTAGACTTAGGAACCGTCACAGGTAGTAAGTATCAAGATGCGATAGTTACTATTGAGGACCAGGAGACAGTCGTTAAAATAATTGCTAATAACGATGTCAATAAAGTCATTTTAAAAGAAGGAGATCTCCCTCAAAAGAAGGATGAAATTGTTGTCGAAGAGTTATTCTTAAAAGATTTCGATTTAGAAATAGGGGATACGCTCGAGATACCGAGTGATGCTTTCGATAATAATACTTTTAAAATTGTCGGAGTTGTCGAAAGCCCACTATACTTTACTTCTTATCGTGGTACTACTTCACTTGGTAATGGTGAATGGAAATATTATTTTTATGTTGATGAGGATGCCTTTAATTTTGATTATTACACGGATATTTATGTTAATTTAGATTCGTGCCAAGATTTAGTTACCAATAGCGAGGCCTATTTAGATGAAGTCGAAAAGGCCAAAGACAAAATTGAAGATATAAAAGATGACCAAATAGAAGAACGTTATCAAGAACTCTATGGCGATATTATTGCCCAATTAGAAATGTACCATCAACCGATTCCCGAAGATAAATTCCCACGCCCTGTTTGGTATTTATTCGACCGTACTGATAACGATGGATATAACACTTTTATAGATGCATCCAAAAGTATCGATCAAATAGGTTCGGTCTTTCCGCTTATTTTCTATGTAGTTGCTATTCTAATCAGTTTGATATCGATGTCACGGATGGTCGAAGAAGAGCGTAGTGAGTTGGGTACTTTAAAAGGTTTAGGTTTTGCTAACCACCATATTTACGTGAAGAACTTTCTTTATGCCTTTTTAGCGACGACAATTGGCGGAATTCTCGGAATGTTTATCGGCTTCTTAATTATTCCAAACGTCATTTGGAATATTTACACTTCGATGTTTAAAATTCCGACTTTTGTCAATCAATTCCACTTTGATTATGGCTTAATTGGTCTAATTATTGCCGTTATTTGTATCGGTGGAGCATCTCTTGCTACAAGTCGTAAAATTCTAAAAGAGAAACCTAGTGAATTGATGCGTCCTAAAGCCCCTAAAATAGGTAAAAAGATCTTTCTAGAACGCTTCTCGTTTTGGAACAAATTACGTTTCTCGACGAAAATTTCTATTCGTAATGTCTTTAGGTACAAGAAACGAATTCTTATTACGATTATCGGTATTGCAGGCTCTACTTCCTTAATGTTAGTAGGTTTTGGTCTTAAAGATTCTGTGACTGATATTGTGGAATTACACGATGAAATCTTTGCCTACGACCGCTTGCTTTATTTAAAACCTGATGCTAATCTCTCAAATATCAAAGATACCTTAACTAAAAATGAAGATATTGAAACCCAAGTTGAAGCTCGTTATGAAATGGTCGATATCTCTAAAGATAGTGATCCTTTTGAAGTAACGTTGATAACTCCTCAAGACCGTGGCAAAATAGATGAAGTAATCAAATTAAGAGATATTAATAACAATAAAGAAAAGATTTCTCTTGCCAAAGATAAAATTGTCTTGAGTGAAAAACTTGCTAAAAGTTTAGACGTCAAAGTAGGAGACGTTATCACTATCAAGTTAAAAGATACGGCAGCTTCGATCGAAGTTGGGGCTATTACCGAAAACTATATTCGTGATTTTGCCTACATGACGAAAGAAACTTACGAGCGTCTCTTTAATTCCTACGAAGTTAATTCTATTTTCTTGAGAACAGGAGAGAATTACGATAAAACTTTCGATAAAACTTTGATGAAAAACGATAACGTGATGAACGTAATCAGTACGGAAGGGACTTCTGAACTAGTAAATAGAGTTCTCGATTCTCTTAATTCGGTAGTTTTAGTCTTAATCGTTGCTTCCGCCTTACTGGCTTTCGTCATTTTATATAATTTGTCATCGATTAACATAAGTGAACGTAAACGAGAGATTTCGACTCTCAAAGTTTTAGGCTTCTATGACGAAGAAGTCGATGCCTATATTACCAATGAAAACTATTTTATTACGTTAGTCGGTATCTTGATTGGCCTTTGGGCAGGATTATACCTTTGCTATTACGTAATTAGTACTTGTGAACCACCATTTGTCATGTTCGTTCGAAACATTAAGCCGCTTAGTTACATCTTGACGACGATTATCGCTTGGCTATTTACTTTAGTTATCAGTCGCTTGACGCACTATAGTTTACAAAAAATAGACATGGTCGAATCGTTAAAGAGCAATGAGTAAAAAAACAGACTGCAAAAAGTATCAAAAAATGTCAAGTTTTTGCACACGGATTGCAAAAACTTGACTTTCATTTTAAATTCCAGTAAAATGAAAATGGTGATGAATATGATTTCACGAAATGAATATTTAGAAAAACTGAAACATTTTAAGGACAAAGAACTCATCAAAGTAATAACTGGTATTCGCCGTTGTGGTAAATCTACACTTTTAGAATTATTTATAGACTATTTACGTTCTATTGGAGTAGAACAAGATCAAATTATTCAAATAAATCTAGAAGATCCAACTTATCATGAGTTTACCGATTACTTGAAATTATATGACTATGTTTTAGCCAAAGTAACTTCTGACAAAAAGTACTATGTCTTTATAGATGAAGTCCAAGTTATTCCCCAATTCCAAAAAGCCTGCGATGGTCTATACATTAAAAAGAACATTGATTTATACATTACTGGATCGAATGCTAGCCTTTTATCAGGCGAATTGGCAACTCTTTTGTCAGGGCGTTATATCGAAATAAAAATGTTACCTTTATCTTTTAAAGAATTTGTTTCAGCCCATGAGTCCATGGACAACTATGACCGCCTATTTCAAAAATATCTTTCCTGGGGTTCTTTCCCTTATGTACTTTCTTTTGATGAAATAGATGATGTCGAACAGTATTTGAGGGGTATTTATGATTCAATTATCTTGAAAGATATCATGGCCCGTAAGAAATTCCCAGATATGCTAATGTTACAGAGTGTAATTAATTTTATGCTCGATAATATTGGAAATTTAACTTCAACTAATAAAATTGCCGATACAATGACATCAAATGGTAGATCTCTAAGTGTTCATACAATCGAAAATTATATTTCAGCTTTGTTGGAATCATTTATTTTCTATCGTGCGACTAGGTATGATATCAAAGGCAAACAATATTTAAAAACAGGCGATAAGTACTATGTAGCAGATCCTGGTCTTCGCTATTTTCTACTTGGTCAAAAACAAAGTGATAATGGTCGCGTCTTAGAAAATGTCGTGTATTTAGAACTGTTGCGAAGAGGATACGATGTTTATATTGGTAAAGTAGACGAATATGAAATTGATTTTGTTGCTGTAAATAGTAAAGGTATCGAATATTATCAAGTATGTGAGACAGTTAAAGAAAAAGATACTTTAGTGCGAGAACTAAAACCACTCGAGATGATTAAAGACCATTATTTGAAAGTGTTACTAGTAGGCGATATAGTACCTGAGACTTCTTACAATGGCATTCGTCAAAAAAATATTGTTGATTGGTTATTAGAAAAATAGGAGGAATATTTATGTGTACAGCAGTTAGTTTAAAAACTAAAGATCATTATTTTGGTCGTAATTTGGATTTGGAGTATTCTTATCATGAGACAGTGACAGTTACTCCAAGAAATTTTCCATTTCATTTTCGGAAAGTAGGGGATTTACCTAATCATTATGCCATGATTGGTATGGCTTATGTCGAAGATAATTATCCTTTGTATTACGATGCTACAAACGAAAAAGGTCTAAGTATGGCAGGCCTTAACTTTCCAGAAAACGCGTATTATCCATCATGTGTCGAAGGAAAAGATAACGTGGCTCCTTTCGAATTTATCCCTTGGATTTTAGGAAAGTGCGCAACTGTCAAAGAAGCAAGAGAACTACTTGCTAAGATCAATCTTTGTGATGTTAATTATAGTGAACGTTTACCACTATCACCACTTCACTGGATTATCTCTGATAAAGAGGAATCTATCACTGTTGAAAGTGTCAAAGAAGGGTTAAAAGTTTACGATAATCCAGTAGGAGTAATGACAAACAATCCAACTTTCGATATTCAACTCTTCAATTTAAATAATTACATGAGTTTAAGTACTGAGCCACCAGTTAATAACTTTTGTAAATCTCTTGATTTAAAAACCTATAGTCGGGGAATGGGGGCTTTAGGGTTACCAGGTGACTTATCTTCGATGTCACGGTTTGTCAAAGTAGCCTTCACTAAGATGAATTCGGTTTCAGGTACTTCTGAAGACGAAAGTGTCGGTCAATTTTTCCATATTTTAACTTCCGTCGAACAACAGCGTGGATGTGTACATATGGGCGAAGGTAAATACGAAATAACGATTTATAGTTCTTGCTGTAATACTGATAAAGGCATCTATTACTATACGACTTATGGCAACCGTCAGATTACTGCGGTCGATATGCATAAGACGGATTTGGATGCTAACATCTTAACTTCTTACGACTTGATTACCGAAGAACAAATTAAAAGGCAAAACTAGAAAAAGGTTCGTTTTAGATAAAAGTTCAAATAAAAATCGATATCACAAAAGATACCGATTTTAAATTTAAATAATTTCTGGCATAAGTTCGTCTAAATAAGTTAATAGTTCTTGCTTTGAATACTTATTCTTGTTGTTTAGAAAGTCCATGATAACTCCCGTTACTGCTCCAAGATAGAACTTTACTAAGATATCTGTCGGAACATTTCCTTTATGAATGTTATCGATTTCGATTCGTTTATTGATATCCTTGACGGCTACCTCGACTAAAATATCGATAATGATACTACTTCGATTACTCATTAAAATTGACGAATAAATATCTCGTTTTAATTCCACGTGATCGAGAATCAAGCGAATCATTTCCATATAATAATTCTTCGTATTGACGATATGCGTGTTTTCTTCCAAAGCCTTTAGAAGAGTATTTTTAAGTTCCTCAATAAAATCAACTAACAGTTCGTACTTATCGTTATAGTGTGCATAAAAAGTTGACCGATTGATAAGAGCTTCATGACAGATATCGGCTACTTTAATCTCTTCGAAAGCCTTATTCCGCATCAACTTTATAATTGCGTCGAATAAGGCTTTTTGCGTTTTTATGACTCGTAAATCCTTTGTTTCTTTCATTTGAAATCACCACTTTGATTATATGCTAGTTGGTTTAAAAAGTAAATATAAACATACAAGTGTTGCTTATTTATGAATACACTTTTCTAAAATATGTTGGATAACGTACACAATTAAAAATATGTTGGTGGATAAATGAGACCTTTTTCAATACAATAGAAAGCGAATGGAGGTTTTTACATGGATCGTTTTTCAGCGTTTATTTGTAAACATAAAAAAAGTGTCCTTGTTATTTCGCTAGGACTATTACTTTTATCGTTCGTGGGTATGTATTTGACGAAAGTAAACTACGACATATTGGTATATCTTCCCCAAGATATCGAAACTATTAAAGGTCAAAATATCTTAACGGATGAATTCCAAATGGGGTCTTACTCGATAGCGGTCGTCGAAAATAAAAGTAGTAAAGAAATACTTGCTTTAGAAGATGAAATCAAACAGGTGACAGGAGTAGAGCAGGTAGCAAGTCTTTACGATGTACTAGGAACTAATATTCCTTTAGAAATCCTACCAAGTGAAGTGGTTTCCAAAGTGCATCAAGATAATACAGATTTACTATTTATTACCTTTGCGGGCTCGACTTCTAGCGAAGAAACCTTGAATGCCGTCGAAGAGATTAGGTCCTTATCGAATCACGCCGTTCAACAAGGTGGAATGAGTTCCCTTGTATTAGATACCATGAACTTATCGGAACAGGAGATCATTATCTACATCGTTATTGCCGTCATCTTATGTATTTTTGTCTTAGAACTTGCTTTAGACTCTTATGTAGTTCCGTTTCTTCTTTTACTTAATATCGGTTGTGCCATTCTCTTCAATTTAGGAAGTAACATTTTTTTAGGCCAAATATCTTATATTACTAAGGCCTTGACGGCGGTCCTTCAATTAGGAGTTACGACCGATTTCTCAATCTTTTTGTATCACGCTTACGAAAAGAAAAAACACGAAATTTCTGATCGTGAGAAAGCGATGCAAAGTGCTATCAAAGAAACTTTTGTCTCGGTAACTGGTAGTTCTCTAACGACAATCGCAGGATTTTTAGTTCTCTGCACGATGCAATTAACTTTAGGAGCTGACCTTGGAATTGTCATGTCTAAAGGAGTACTACTAGGAGTAATTGCGGTCTTAACGATTTTTCCAAGTCTCTTACTGGTCTTCGATAAACTTATCGATAAGACGAAACACAAATCTTTACTTCCAAACTTCAATCGCTTGAACAAATGGGTTATCAAACATAAAATAGCTATTTTCATTCTCTTCTTGCTTTTATTTATTCCTGTGTATCGGGCTAATTCAAACGTCGAAGTTTACTATAAACTAGATAAGTCTTTACCGGAAACACTCGAAAGTATTGAAACTAACAAAGTCTTAAAAGATAGTTATGGTATTGTGAGCCCTGAAATAATTTTACTAGATAGTTCCTTGAAGACCGATGAAGTTAACGAAATAGTTCAAAGAATCGAAAACTTAGATGGAATAGAGTGGACTTTATCGTTAGCCAAATTGAATGAATTGGGCTTGACCGAAGACTTGTTACCGTCATCCTTCTTGAGTCTTATTCGTAACGAAAACTACCAGATGCTCTTAGTAAATTCAGGCTATGAAACAGCAACCACTGAACTAAATACTCAAATCAAAGAGATTAACGATCTCGTTAAAACGATGGACCCAAAAGCAATTGTTGCCGGAGAAGGGCCTTTGATGAACGATTTAGTATCGATATGTGCTATCGATTTAGATAATGTAAATACCGCGTCAATTATTTGTATCTTTATTATCCTATTCTTCGTCTTAAAATCGTTTAGCCTACCGTTCTTGTTAATCGTAACTATCGAGTTTGCTATCTTCTTAAATATGGGTATCTCTTATTTAGGAGGAACAATTCTACCATTCATTGCTCCAATCGTTTTAGGAACTATTCAGTTAGGGGCTACCATCGATTATGCCATTTTGATGACTACTACTTATTTAGAGAAACGAAATAGGAAAATAGCTAAAGAACAAGCAATGTTAGAGACTCTTAACTACTGTGGACATTCGATTTTAACTAGTGGTATGTGTTTCTTTGCTGCTACATTTGGAGTCGGAGTCTACTCGAAAATCGAAATGATTGGTTCTCTTTGCTCTCTATTAGCAAGAGGCGCCGTCATCAGTATGTTAACGGTCATCATGGTATTACCTTCGATTTTATTACTTTTCGATAAATTAATTTTAAAGACGACATTAAAGAAAGGAAATGATCAAACGATGAAAAAGAATCTAGTTAAAAATGTCAAAAAATTAGCCCTTTGGTTTCTTATCTTAGGCCTTAGTTTCCAACCATTATCAGTTTTTGCTCTTACCAAAAAGGAAACAGTCTATACTAAGCTTAATAGTGATGGAACTATCCAAAGTACTTTAGTTAACGAGCAACTTGTAAATACCGAAAAACTCGATACTTTAGAAGATTATTCTATTCTTGAATCGATTATCAATACGAATAACGATAATACTTTTACCCAAGATGGTACGAAACTTACGTGGAATGCTTTAGGAAAAGACGTTTTCTATCAAGGAAAAACAAATAAAGAATTGCCAATTCAAGTCACTATGTCTTATCAATTAAATGGGGAAGAGAAAACTCTAGATGAGATGTTAGGTCAAAGTGGAAGAGTGACAATTACTCTTAAGTATCATAACCAAGATGCTCATTTTGTTAAAGTTAATGGTAAAATTGAAACTTTGTACACACCTTTCTTAGTGACTTTAGGAACTATTTTAGATGGTGAAACAAATACGAATGTTACAGTTACTAATGGTAAAGTTATTTCTAATGGTACTAAGAATATCGTTGTTGCTATGGCTACACCTGGACTTTATGAAAGCTTATCACTAGATGAGTTAAAAGATTTAGATACCGTTTCTTTAAGTTATGATACGACTAAGTTTTCACTTGCTAGTATCTATAGTGTCGTTATTCCAAAGTTAATCGATAGTGAAGATTTAGAAGTTTTTGATAAAATGAGTACTCTTTATAACCAAGTTAATTCCCTTCAAACTAATATGAACACAATCGAAGAAGGAGCAAATCAATTAAAAGAGGGAAGTAGTCAATTGACAAATGCCCTTGCAAGTTCTATTAAAGAACTTGAAAATAATAAAGGGGATGCGTTAACTGAAGATCAAATAAGTGGTATTGCTGAAGAGACGAAAACAACAGTAGCAAGTACTTTTACAGACGAATATAAAAATGCTCTTGCCGAAGCAACTTGGGAACAAGTACAAAGTCAATTAGCGACGGATGACGCCACTGTAAAAAATTATGTCACGAATGCTGTCATGGCTACCTTGAAGACTTATCTTGGCGGAAGTAACGATACCTTTAATCTTTATGCTGCTTGTTCGATGGGAAGTCAAAGTGCTTGTTCTGCTTTTGCAGGAACTGGATATGATATGGAAGTAGTTAATGCTTTAAAAGAAAATGTGGCTTCTCAAATGACAAATGTTGCTCTCCAAACAAGTAACTATGTGGCCGAGAAAGTTTCTAAAACAGTTGCTCCAACCGTAAGTGAACAAACAGCTCTAACTACAGCTTCAACTGTTGCCACAACCCTTGCTCCTAAAGTTGCTAATCAAGTAAAAGATGTGGCTCTAGGTCAAATTCAAAGCTCTTTAGGTACTCTATATCAAGGTGTTCAAGAACTAGATCAAGGTATTCAAACTCTAGCCGCTGGAATACACAGTTTTAACGAACAAGGAATTCAAAAGATAACCAACATGGTCTATGGTAAACTAAAACCAATAACTGATAAAATGACCGAACTTATGAACTTAAGTAATGCTTATATATCTTTTGCCACCGATGGCACTTTAGATAACAGTGACACTAAATTTATCTTTGTCATCGAAGGTAAAAAGGTACCCGAAGTAAAAATAACCGCTCCTGAGACTACGACAACTTTGTCTTTCTGGGATCGTTTAAAGAAAATATTTATTTAAAACTAGGCTTCAGTGTGAGTTTTGACAAGACTTTACTGAAGCCTTTTTAAAATAAGGGAATTAAGCGAAAACACCTTGCAAAAATTGGCGATTTATGGTATACTATGCCACGAAAAGGGAAGATATTGTTCTAGGGGTTGATGGAAATGGAAAAGGATAAAAAGACCTTGTTTAACAAAATCATTTTAATCTTCTTTATCGGTAGTGTGTTCGGAGCCTACTATGAAGAAATCCTTTATGTCATTCAAGTTTTCTTATCAAAAGGAGTTTTCTCATGGGTTCCGAGAAGAGGATTCTTATATGGCCCAATTAGTCCTGTCTATGGCTTAGCGGCTGTCCTCATTTTCTTAGTGTTCTGCCTAAAGAAGAGAAAATGGTATCAAAACTATATTTATGGTTGCCTTTTAGGAGGTACTTACGAATTTGGTATGAGTCTTTTACAAGAGAAAGTTTTTGGAACTGTCTCGTGGGATTACTCCAATAAGTTCTTAAATATTGGAGGACGTACGACTTTTCCGTTTATGCTCTTTTGGGGTTTACTAATTATGGCTTTCATTTATCTATTGTATCCCCAAATTGAAAAACTATATAACAAGATGTCCAAAACTTCGGCTACAAAGCTCGCAAACTTTCTCTTTATCTTCTTATCGTTCGATGCCTTAATTTCTTTTGTGGCCGTGGAAAGACAAGCCAATCGTCAAAAAGGGTTAGAACCTAAAACTTTTATTGGTGAACTTTGTGATCGTTACTATAACGACGATTATCTAAATCATTATTACAATGCATCCCGTTACGTCAAAAAATAATTTCAAAGTAGATTTATGAGTCTACTTTTTCTTTTGTTTAAAAATGCTACAATTTATGATATATTCTTAAATAGAGAAAAGGAAAAAGATAATGGAACAAAAAAGATGTAAATGGTGTAATTTAAATAATCCTCTCTATGTTAAGTATCACGATGAAGAGTGGGGTAAACTTTGTTTGGATGATGCTTATCTTTTTGAGATGCTTCTTTTAGAAATGTTTCAGGCAGGTCTTTCGTGGGAATGCGTCCTCAATAAAAGAGAAGATTTTAGAAAGTCCTTCGATAATTTCGATGTTAGAAAAATTGTAACATATAGTGAAACTAAAATAGAAGAGTTACTTCAAAATAAAAAGATTATTCGTAATAGAAGGAAGATTGAAAGCGCAATAAAGAACGCCCAAATATTTATAGAGATTCAAAAAGAGTTCGGCACGTTTAAGACTTATTTAGAAACTTTTACGAATGGAGAAATAATCTATGAACATGATAAGACGACGTCCAAGTTATCCGATAGTATTTCTAAAGATCTACAAAATAGAGGTATGAAATTTGTGGGAAGTACAACTATTTATGCTTATTTACAGGCAGTTGGAATTATTAATTCCCACGATGAAGAATGCTTTTTATCACCAAACAAAAAAGGAGAAAACTTATGAAAAAGTGGTACCATCAATATTTAGAAGAAAAACCAAATTTAGATAAAGGAACGATGCTTGCCATATTAGCATTAATCGTCGTTATAGCAGGCATCTTTGGCTTCGTTTACGAATACATTTTTTATTTCTTTAACGGTGGCATGCAAACTTTTTATTGGCGAGGTGGTAACTTTTTACCATGGATCAATATCTACGCTTATGGAGCCCTAGGTATTTATTTCTTTACTTTTAAACATCGAAAACACCCTTGGAAAGTATTTTTAATAGGACTATTAGTGTGCGGTATTTTAGAGTTTGCTTCAGGCTACGTCATGTATACTTTCTTTAATGGTTGGCGGTGTTGGGATTATAATACTGAAATATGGAATTTTGGAAATATCGGTGGCTTTGTCTGCCTACGTAGTGTGACTATCTTTGGCCTTTCGGGATTACTCTTAATTTACGGCTTATTACCGATGTGCATTTACTTTTCCCAAAAGATACCTAAAAAGATTTTTATGACCATAGCCTTTGTTCTTTTAGCCATTATTCTAATCGATGATTTATATAACTTGATTGTTGTTCCACTATTTCATACAAAAGGCGCCATCGAAATTTATAAATCACTTGGTGTTCCTTATATGAGTTAAAAAGAGTATCTTCTTCCAATAATATTTGATATACTAGTATTAGAATAATAGGAGTCGGCTATGAAAGAAGAATTTCAAAGGAAGTTGGAACAAGGTGAATATATTTCCAATCACTTATTTCACCTGGTAGAAAAGAATAATTTAGTTGATATCCCTGGTGATTCTAATTTAGATCAATACAATGAACAGGTTATCAAAAAAGATTTGCAAAAATATAAATCTTATTTTGAAACTATGTACCAAGATATCGATAAGAACATTCACTTGGACGAAGAACAGATGAGAGCCATTTTAACCGATGAAGACTACTCTTTAATTATTGCTGGCGCGGGAACTGGTAAAACGACGACGATGGCTTCCAAAGTAAAATATTTAGTCGATATTAAAAAGATAGATCCTGCTAAGATCGTCGTCATGAGTTATACAAGAAAGGCTACCGAAGAATTAGAAAAGAGAATCCTTATCGATTTTGGAATTCCTGCTCATGTTACGACTTTTCACTCTTTAGGAATGATGTATATTCGTGAAGTCTTCAAACCGAAGAAATGTTCGATTGTCGATCAGAATCAACGCGATAATATATTTTATCAATATTTTAAAGAGAAAATATTTCCGTACCCAGATAGAGTTAAAGAGATTCCCCAATTGTTTGAGGTTATTAAGACGCAAAATCACTTTGTCTTTGGCAAACACTTTATGGAAAATTTTGCTAGATTTCCTAATTATGAAGCCTACTTTGAACAATACAAAAAAGATAAATTAAACGAAGTAATAGATTTGGATTTAGAAGTTCACGATAAGATTGAAGAACTTTTAAATTTAGAAGAACCTAAAACTATTCGTAATGAAACTGTTAAATCTAAAGGCGAAGCCATAATTGCCAACTTTTTATATTGCAATGGCATCGATTACGAATATGAAAAAGTATATCCTGAATTACTAGAGGACAATAGAACATATCGCCCTGATTTTACTTTGAAATTGGGCCTTGAAAATGTTTATGTCGAGTATTTTGGACTTTCGACTTATCCTAATGATTTAATGTCTCGTTATGAGAAAATAAGAAAAAAGAAAGAAGCTTATCATCAAACTCATCATACAAGATTTATAAAAATTGATTCAGTTCGTGGCGAGGATATTTTAAAGACTTTAAAAGATGGCCTCTTAGCCTATGGTTTTCGCTTACAACCTAAAAGTAACAAAGAGATATTTTTTCAACTGTTAGATCAATTACCTATAGCCCAAGTTTATCCTTATAAAAACTTTTTGTACCGTATAATCGATAGAATAAAGTCTTCTCCTAGTCGGGAACGTTACAAAGAGATAATATTCGACTATATTAAAAAACTTCCACCGGTAGAACAAAAACAGGCTCTCAAACAATTCAAATATATAAATGAATTTTATTGTTATTACCAAAAAGCCCTCTATGGTAATGTCGATCTCTATGCTTTTGATTTTGGCGATATGATTTATTATGCTAATCTTTATATCAATAGACTAGGTTACATTAATCGTTTGGCTTTCGATTATCTAATTATCGATGAGTATCAGGATATTTCCCAGGAACGGTATGAATTTACTAAAAAGATAGCCATACGTAATCACGCTAAAGTTGTCGCGGTTGGGGATGACTGGCAATCGATCTTTGCTTTCGCCGGTTCAAAAATAAAATATATTTACAATTTTCAAAGATATTTCGAAGGAGCAAAGTTGTTGAGAATCAATCATACTTATCGTAACAGTCAAGAGTTAATTGATTATTCTGGTAAGTTTATTATGAAAAATGAGAACCAAATAAAAAAAGATTTAATTTCGTCTAAGGAAAATAAACAGCCCATTCGTTTTTGCTTTTTCGAACCAGGTGAAGAATATCAAACTTTGAAAAAATTGATCTTAGATATTCATGCCAAAGAAAAAGATCATAACATTCTAATTTTAGCCCGTACTAATAAGGCTATCAACGAGTGTTTTCGAGATGAAGAATTACGAAATGACATCGGTACTAAAATTGAATTTATCGGTTATGAAGATATCGAAATAGATGGTATGACGATTCATAAATCGAAAGGTTTAACTAAAGATGAAGTAATCATTATTGGTTTAAATAAAAATTTTCCAAACAAAAATAGAGATATCTATTGGTTATCGTCTTTGTTCTCGGCTAATCCTGAAGAAGAACAAATTCCGTTTGCCGAAGAGAGAAGACTATTTTATGTCGGCTTAACGAGGACTAAAAACAACGTTTACTTACTAGTTAATAAGGATGCTAAGGAAAGAAGCGAATTTGTTAACGAATTGTATCGTACAATAAAGGAAACTGATGAGGAGAAAAAGCATCAAGTCGAAGTTTAGAAAATAATAAACATTGCAAGAACCTTGAAAGAGGTTTTTGTGTTATTTGTAAAAAAAAAGATTGACCAACAAACTTATGTATGATAAATTGAAATTGCGAATAGGTGGTGCTAAAGGATGATTTTAAATGTGAGTGGTAGGACAGATATCGTGGCTTTTTATTGTGATTGGTTTTTAAATCGTTACAAAGAAGGCTTTGTCGATGTCCGTAATCCTTTCAATCCATCTTTAGTAAGTAGAATTCATTTTGCTAATGTCGAGGCCATTCTTTTCTGCACCAAAAATCCTCTTCCGATAATAGACCACTTAAAAGAAATAGATAAACCAATTCTTTTTCAAGTGACTTTAACGCCCTACAAAGAAGATATTGAACCGAAAGTACCACCTAAAAAAGAGATAATTGCTTCTATTAAAAAACTTTCTAAAATAGTTGGTATTGAACGTTTATGGGTTCGTTATGATCCTATATTTCTAAGTGATAAATATTCTATAGCCTATCATCAAAAAGCCTTTGCTAAAATGTGTTCTTTACTAGATGGGTACGTAAAACAAATAATCGTCTCTTTTATCGACGACTGTAAAAATGTAAGGTGTAATTTAAAGGTATTAAACCCAAGAAAATTTACAGAATCTGACTATATGGCAATCGGCAAAAGTTTTAGTGAAAGTGCGAGAGTCCATGGAATGACCGTCCAAACTTGTTTTGAAGAACGAAACTTAAGTGAATACGGCTTTAAAAAAGGAGAGTGCTTATCACACGAACTTGCTTTTCGCTTAACCGGTAAAATTTATAAAGACTGGACTGCTCGCAAAGAAAAGAAATGTCATTGTGTGCAAATGGTCGATATTGGCGCCTACAATAGTTGTGGTCATTTTTGTAAATATTGTTACGCTAACTTTTCGGAAAAAGAGGTTACCTCCAATATGCTTAAACACGATAAGAATTCATCTTTATTGTTAGGAACTTTACAAAATAGTGATATTATAAAAGAAAGAATTAAATAGAAAAAGGAGAAACTCTCTATGGAATTAAAAGTTAAAACCTTTAAGGAATTGTCGACAAGCGAACTTTATGAAATTTTAAAAGCAAGAAGTGCAATATTTATCATGGAACAATCGATTCATTATCAAGATTTGGATGAT
>CANQDB010000015.1 GCA_947591175.1 uncultured Bacilli bacterium | reverse complement strand
TTTCTTACTACGGACGAAGAGGAACAACACATTGTAACCTTAATTGGTTTTTTAAAAGATCATTATAAAGATGATCCAAATCTTCAACAACTAAAATATACCCATCCTATTCAAACCGCTGCTTATGTGTTTACAAGATTAGGAGATATTGTTTTCTTAGATACTTCATCGAGTAAAAAAAGAGGAACTTTCATGATGCCTGAAACTTTAACTCCAAAACAAACGGAAGCCTTCATGAATTTAAAAGACACCTTAAAAGATTACGAAGATATTAGAATTGATTACGATATCGTTTATGACCAAGGCTTTTTCGATGCTAAGACACTAAGAGGAACATATCCTGAAGCTTCTTCGATTATCGATAATTATGTGGAACAAGTAAAAGATAAAAGAACCAAATAAAAGGGGATAATATATGGGAACGAGTCAAAAGAAAATATTGGAATCACTCGATATAAATAATGATATTGCCATTCAGGAATTAGGTATAAAAGAAGCATCGCAAGTAAAAGATTTTGCCTTTTTATTTCGTCCAGCTAATCCTGGCAAATGTGTTTGGCAAAATTGTGCAAAAGTTATATGTAATAAGAGTGATGAGGAATTAGAACCATATTTAACCGATATGTTAGAGTGGCTTGAAGAAGAAAAATACTGTTTTAGAAATGATGGAAGCATGATTATTCGTCAAAAATTAGAAAAGATGCCTCCTCAATTATTAAAAGAGCCTCTTGAGAAGACGTTAAAAAAAGCTCTAACAGAAAAAAACTTTAAACTTCTTGATTCATGTTGTGAGTTTTTATCATTTGATAATCCAAAAGTCAAAGAATATATTGATTCCAAACTTCTTCAAGAGATAGAGGACTTATATGACGCTTTAGCAGACTTAAGCTGGGATAGTCCAGAAGAAAAATTGCAACAATCTATTACTAAAATAATTAAATGGGAAGATTTTTCACCACTTTTTCTGCCTTTATATAGAACTGGTAAAGAGGTGTGGGGAAATTCTGCTCTAATTATAGTTAATAAAACTGATGAAGAACTAGAACCATACTTAACTGACATGTTAATATGGATTACCGATTTAAATTGGCCTGGTGCTGAATTAATATGGCAAAGGTTAATTAAATTTGACTACAAAAAATTACTTCCCGTATTTGAAAAAATTGTTCACGAAGCAATAGCTATAAAAGAATATGGTTGGTTATACTGGATGAATGAATTATTGGAAAATAATGTTGGATTAAAGAAACATGTTAAAAAAGAATTATATGATTCTCTTAAAAACATCGATTTTGATAATTGATAATTAAATTAGGTACTATTTTCATAATAGTGCTTTTTTTCTTTAAAACTATGCTATAATGAGTTTTATAAGAATACTAAGAGGCGAGTGTGATATAAGATGAAAAAGATAAAGACTCTATACACATTTGAATGGACGAAAAATAGGACGCCTATCTTTTTAGGAATGGCTTTAATAACTCTTTTTATAGGTTGTCTTGTTTTGGGATGGGTTTCAAAAAAATCCATTAGCCAAGTTGATGAATCACAACTGATATTTGACCGAGCAAACTATGCGGAAACATATAAAACATCTTTAGAAAACTATGAAAATGATTCTTCAATCGACAACTATTTAGCATTAAACTTAATCTCTCAATGTAAAGACTTGCAAGAAGAATATAAAAAATCAGATAATAGTAAAACTAAGCCAGACTATCTAAATAATTTGGTAAGTGATTGGATGAGTTTATTGGCTACGGAACAAGGCGATGGTTTAAATTATTATTTAGAGACCAAAGAGTTACCTGAAATACCTGAAACGGAAGAAAAAAGACTTTTAAAACAAGCCTTTGTAGGTACGAAAAAAGATTATTTAGAATATGAAAAATATAAGCAAGAAAAACTTCTGAGTCAACTACAAGAAAGTGCTACGACTAATTTGACCGAACAAGAAGTAAAAACAAATGACCTTTATAATACTTTCTATTTAGAAAATATCGAACTATTAAACTTGCTTGAAGCTAAAGAAAATCTTGCTGACTGGGAAATTGATGTTATAAGTTATCTCGTTAGAAGTAGTCCATTTTTTCTAGTTGATCCCGTTTTTATAACAGAAGATGTGTTTAATGTCGATTTATCTTTACAACAAGAATATGGTACTTATGAAAACTATCGCTTAAAAGCGAATGAAGAAAACAAACTAAAACAAGAACAAAGAGAAGAATTTATTTATGAATTAAAAAATAATATTCCTCCAACCAGTGAAATTACGCAAGTAGGACTAATTGATAAAGTGGAAGTTACCTTCGCCCAAAACGTTTCTTGGGGAATGCTTTTAACATTTATTATCTTTTTAGCCTTCTTTAGTTGGACAATTATTACCGAACATCATAATGGTCAAGATCGAATGATTCTAACGAGACAATATTCTTATAAGACAATTTGGTTATCTAAAATACTTTACTTTGGTAGTCTCTGGTTCATCTTATCTTTCTATTTCCTTATTTTTTATAGTATTGTCGCCTTACTTTATCATGTTGATTTAGAAACATTATTTGTCACGACAATCAATAGTAAAATAGTAACTTATTCCTTCTTCTATTACCTTTTTGAAAACATCTTAAGGTTAGGATTTATTTATGGAATATTTATTACTTTATTCTTTATGTTGTCAATTTCTACAAAATCTCTACCTTTATCTATTATTGGCACAGTTATCTATCTTTCCATTGGTTTTGTTCTTCCGATTAACTTAGCTCATGATGTATATCTTGGTAATAATCTTTATTTAAATATAGGAATAAATCTTGTTATTCTCATCCTACTTCAAGTAGGAAATACTTTGCTATATCAAAAGAAAGGGTAGGTGCTACCAATGAAAACGATATTAGAAGTAGAACATGTTTATAAAAAATTAGGTAAAAACGAAGTTCTAAAAGGTGTTGACTTAACTATGACTGATGGTGAAATAGTGGGTCTCGTCGGGGAAAATGGTGCTGGTAAAACGACTCTTTTTAGTGTAATTACAGGACTATTAACTCCTGATAAAGGAAACGTCTTTATTCTGGGCAATAAAGTGACGAAAGACGATCGTAAAATTTTTGACAAGGTCGGTTGCTTAATCGAAAACGTGACTATTTATCCATCCATGACCGGTCTCGATCATGTAAAATGGATGTGTAAATTATGTGACTGTCCATATGATGATTATGTCAAGGAACTAATCACTAAAATGAAACTCCAAAATAAAATAAACGATAAAGTAAGAACTTATTCTTTGGGGATGAAACAACGTTTAGGTATCATCATGGCTCTTGTCAATAAACCGTCACTTGTTTTATTAGACGAACCAACTAATGGACTAGACCCAACAGGTATTTATGAAATAAGAGAGTTCTTACTTGAAATGTGTCATAAGAATGGTATGAGTTTATTAGTATCAAGCCATATCTTAGCCGAAATGGAAAAACTATGTGACCGTGTTCTTCTTCTCCAAGATGGCATCATTTCGAAAGAGTTAACAAAAGAAGAATTAAGTCATCCGCAAGAATTAGAAAAAGAATTTATAGAGAGTGTTCAAAATGGAAACGGAAAAGGAACTAAAGAAACTAATTAAGAAAAATGAAAAAGAAGCAACGCGTCGAGTTTTTTATATCACGTTGAATCAAGTTAAAAAGAGTAGATGGATTCTTTCTGTTTTAGGTTGCCTAATACTATCTTTCTTTTTGGTTTATAATGCTTGGTCCACCAAAGAGAAAGAAAAGTATCTTCTCTTTGCTAACCCAGATTTAATATATGAACAGTACGAATTAGTGAAAATAATCCGAATCCCATTATCCAAAAGAAATTAGCCGATAGTAAAAAAGAAGTTATCGAATTAGAAACTGCTAAAAAGTATAACATCATTTATCAAAAAGATGAAAGAGCCTCTTCCTTAAGTCGCTATGCGGATTTAAAAATACAACTGGAATACGCTCAAGATGAAGAAAAGAAAGAAAGTATTGAAGAAAGTCTCAAAGAATTAGAAACCTATTTCTCATCGACTATTCAAGAAAGAGCTAAAGAAGAAATAGAAGAGCACGAGGATACTCTTGCCCAAATGAAACAAGATTTTTTAGACCAAGGTTACAAATTGAATTCTCTTCCTACTAACTTGTCCTATGCCATTGCTCGAGAAGAGAAAACAATTGATTTTTATCGTGAATTACTGGATGAACAAATAGATTTATATCATCCTATGTATGCCGTTATTAAACATAAAATAAAGCTAGCAAATGAAGCCTGGGTAGCACCTAAAACACCTGAAGAATTTCAAAAAGATCAAAATCTATATACTAATTACAGTAATTATGATGAATATCACGAAGACTATCTCAAGGAAAATAGTAAAAAATTTTCAGAGTATTATTTCATACTTAATGTTGAAAATGAACCTAATTCTTGGATCCCCTCTAGTCTCGAATGGGGGCAAAGTCAAGTTTATACATACCAAGATGGATTTTTTACAATTGCTATCTATGGACTAATTGTAACCCTTTGTTTTATCATCGGCATGACTTCGCTTTTTCATAAAGATTACGAAAATGAAACTATTAGACAATATCAAATACATGTGAATAATAAAGCTTATTTAAAAGGAAGAATAAAAGCAGTCACGTTCATGTTAATGCTATTTTTAGGAATTGGTTACATCTTAATTCCTTGGTTTGCGACCTTCTTTTTACCAAATGGGTCTAATATTCCTTCGGTAGTAATTTTTTTAGAAACTAATTGTGTTGGTCCTTGTCCTCCACATCCCCAATCTTTAATTACTTTTGCCTTACATATTTATATTATCCAACTTTTAGTAGGAGTACTTTATATTCTTATTTTAAATGCTATTTCGATGTTAAAACCACCTAAAACATTACTTTATCTAGGAACAATAATCTTTGTCTTTTTTGGTATATTTAGTGTTCACCTATATATGAATTATAACTTAGACTTTATGAGATGGATACCAACAACATATTTAAACTATTATTATTTATTTAAACAACGATTTGTTTTTTCCCTTAAAGAACTGTTACCAGTTTATATTATCTCAATAATAGCTATAGTAACTCTTATTGGCTTACAAAATAAGATATTAAAAAAGCAGGCAAACTGAATAATAATTTAAAAGGTACCAATTAAATAAAAAGTACCTTTTTTGCTTGGGGAAAAATAATAATCTATTGTATAATAATTGGTAGAGAAGAAAAGTAGGTTAGAGTATGAATTTAGAAACATTAAACAAAGAACAAAAAGAAGCCGTAATGACAACGGATGGAGCTCTATTAATTTTAGCAGGTGCTGGAAGTGGTAAAACGAGAGTTTTAACTACTAGAATTGCCTATTTAATAGAAGAAAAACAGGTGAGTCCTCATAACATTTTAGCGATAACTTTTACGAATAAAGCAGCTCGTGAAATGAAAGAGCGAGTTTCGAACTTGATAGGAAGCATGGCCCAAAGTATTCAAATTTCGACCTTTCACGCTTTTGGATTAAAAATTGTGCGCGAAAATTACGACATCTTAGGGTATGATAAAAACTTTGTTATCTTAGATAGTGAAGATTCACTTACGGTTATCAAGCGCATTATGAAAGAGATGAATTTAGATCCGAAAGCCTATCACCCCAATGCAATTAAAAATAAGATAAGTAGTTCTAAAAACGAACTTATTTCCCCAGAAAGGTACGAACAATTTGCAGCAGGCGACTTCGAAAAAGTAGTGCTCGAAGTCTATAGACGTTACCAAAAGACTTTAAAACACAATAACTCCCTAGATTTTGATGACTTGTTAGTTCTTCCTATCGAGTTGTTTAGAAAACATAAAGACGTTTTGGAACACTATCAAGATCACTATCAATATGTCTTAATCGACGAGTATCAGGATACGAACGAAGCTCAATACATCTTATCGAAAATGATTTCTTCGAAATATAAAAATATATGCGTCGTAGGAGATCCGGATCAAAGTATTTATTCGTGGCGAGGTGCTAATTACCGAAATATCTTAAATTTTGAAACGGATTATAAAAACGCGAAGACCATTCTACTTGAACAAAACTATCGCTCGACTAAAACTATTTTGGATGCTGCTAATTCGGTTATTAAAAATAACCAAGGAAGAAAAGAAAAAAACCTTTGGAGTAGCAAAGGCGAAGGCGACAAAATAAGTTACTATAGGGCTTATGACGAACGTGATGAAGCCTTCTATATCATAAGAGAAATAAAGCAACTTTTGAAAAAAGGCGTCAAGGAACAGGATATTGCCGTTCTCTATCGTACTAATGCCCAATCCCACATCTTTGAAGAAGAATTTTTAAAAGCGAATCTCCCTTTTAAGATTGTCGGAAGTATCGGTTTCTATAGTCGCAAAGAAATTAAAGATTTAATGGCTTACTTAAGACTCATTCATAATCCTAAAGATAACGTCAGTTTGATGCGGATCATCAATGTGCCAAAAAGGGGAATTGGTCTTAAATCAATTCAGAATCTAATCGAAAAAGCAGACCGTGAAAATATCAGTATGTATGAAGCCATCGATGGCGGCAAAGAACAGTCTTTCAAAAACGTTATCGAAGACTTGAAAAAAGTAAGTGAAAACGTAACCTTAACGGAATTAGTCGATAAAATCTTAGATTCGACTGGTTATAAACAAGAACTCGAAAGTGAAAAATCCTTAGAAGCCGATATTAGACTTGAAAACTTGGAAGAGTTTAAGTCTATTACTAGAGCCTTCGAAGAAGCCTATGGAGTAATTTCCTTAGAAGACTTCTTACTAGAGACCAGTTTAGTAAGTGACGTCGAAGAATATAATAATGATCCTAATCGTATTAGTTTAATGACCATTCATTCCGTCAAAGGACTAGAGTTCGACTATGTCTTTGTCACTGGCTTAGAAGAGGGAATCTTTCCTCACTTTAACTCTCTAATGGATAGTGGTGGCCTCGAAGAAGAAAGAAGACTTTGCTATGTAGCAATCACTAGAGCAAGAGAAAAACTATATCTTTTAAATGCCCGCAAACGAATGCTTTTTGGTAAAGATCAAGTTAATCCAGGGAGTCGTTTCTTAAGTGAAATCGATACAAGCCTTTTAGATATCAACACTAAAGAGGAACCTGAAGCCAAGATCGATAAGAAAGATGTTTTACACGACCAAGATATGAATTACGAAGTTGGCGAATATGTCTATCACGACATCTTCGGTATGGGCCGAGTTGTCGAGATAAAAGGGGACTTAATGTCGATTGCCTTTAAAATAGGTATCAAAAAATTAATGAAGAATCACAAAAGTATTCACAAGGTGGAAGAATAAAATATGGAAAAAGTAATATTTATTAATTGGCAAAAAGACCACTTCGCAGGAGCCATGTTAACTAAAACAACAAGAGGTATAGAATATGCTGAAATTGGTGAAGAATTAAAAGGTTTCTACTATTTTCCTTTTATTACTTCTTTACTTCAAGAAGGAGCCCTTTTACAAATTTATTCTAATTCCGAAGAACTAATCCACCTAGATATCGGTTTTAAAAAATATGAAGGTCCCTATGCGGAACAAGAGTATTTAGAAGTTAGAGAATCAGTTGATGATATTTCTCTTCATCTAGGCTTATCTTCGCTTAATCAAAGTCTTGCCAATACTACTCATAAAAAATATGTGAAAGCGTACCGTTCCTACGATAGAGTACGTTATCAATAAAGGAGAAAATATGAAAAAAGAAAAAACTTTACTTATTATGGCGGCGGGTATGGGAAGTCGCTTTGGAGGACTCAAACAAATTGAACCAATGGGTCCCAATGGTGAATTCTTAATCGATTATTCGATATACGATGCCATCCGTTGTGGGTTCACGAAAGTAGTCTTCATCATCAAGAAAGAAATCGAAGATGTCTTTAAAGAGACAATCGGTAAACGTGTCGAGGATAAGATCAAAGTAGAATACGTTTTCCAAAGTTTAACTGATATCCCCGAAGGCTATACTTTACCAGAAACTAGAGTTAAACCTCTAGGTACATCTCAAGCAATTCTAGCCGCTCGAGATGTCATCCACGAACCATTTGCCGTTATCAATGCCGATGACTTTTATGACTACGATGGTTTTAAAGTAGTATCGGACTTTTTAGATAAAGAGACTAATGATACAACTTATGCCTCGATTGGTTACTTAGTAAAGAACACTTTAACTGAAAACGGAAGTGTTAAACGTGGTGTTTGTGAAGTAAAAGATGGGTATCTTTCACACATTGTCGAAAGTAGTATTGAAAAAGTCGATGGCAAGATTGTTGCTACCCCTTTAAATGGTGACCCTTCATTTGAAATGCATGAAGAAGAGTACGTTTCGATGAACTTATTTGGCTTTTTCCCTACCATTTTTAAACACCTAGAAGAAGAGTTTCCCCATTTTTTAGATTCCAATCAAGATAATTTAGAAACTTGCGAATTTTTAATTCCTGAAAGTCTTCAAAACATGATGAAAAATAATCAAGCCCAAGTAAAAGTTATCCCTACCAAAGCCGAATGGCTTGGTGTAACATATAAAGAAGATAAAGATAATGTCGTCAAAGCTCTACAAAAAATGAGTGACGATGGGAAATATCCACAACCTCTGTGGAAAAAATAAAATTACCAAGTACACGGGAAAGGAGTATTAAAAACGACTTCTTTTCTATTGGGAACAACGAATAAGTGATATAATACTTATAGAGGAAAATAACTTATACTGGAGGTCCTTATGAGTAAAGAGAGAATGTTTGAACTTATCGAAATATTAAACGAAGCCAATTATAATTATTACGTTTTAGATGAACCGACGATTACTGACCAAGAATTCGATAAGTATTTACGCGAACTAATTACGATAGAGGAGACTCACCCTGAATGGGCTCAAGAAGATTCGCCAACTAAAAGAGTCGGAGGCCAAGTAATTGAATCTTTTAATAAGATTATTCACGATATTCCAATGCTTTCTTTATCCAATGTCTTTAACGAAGAAGAAATTAGAGCTTTCGATGAGCGAATTAGAAAAGAAGGAATTAATCCCCAATACATGTGTGAATTAAAGATCGATGGCTTGTCGATGTCTTTAAAATATAAAGATGGAAAACTAGTAACGGGAGCAACTCGTGGTGACGGAGTAACAGGTGAAGATATTACTCATAACGTCAAGACGATTAAGACTGTACCTTTTAATTTAAAAGAGAAAATCGATATCGAAGTTCGTGGCGAAATCTACATGAGTAAAAAGACTCTTGCCGCTTTGAACGAAAAAAGGAAAGCCAATAACGAACCTCTTTTACAAAATGCAAGAAATGCCGCGGCGGGCTCCGTTCGCCAACTAGATTCTAAAATTGCCGCTAGTCGTAACTTGGATTGTTGGATATATCATTTACCAAATCCCGAAGACTATGGTATCAAGACTCATAGTGAAGCAATCGATTACATGAAAAAACTAGGCCTTAAAACTAATCCATGTAATCGCCTTGTAGACGATGTCGAAGGGATTTTAGATTTTATCAAATATTATGGTGAACACCGGAAAGATCTTCCTTACGATATCGATGGTGTCGTAATCAAAGTAAACTCGATAGAAGAACAAAAGAAATTAGGCTATACCGCCAAGTATCCAAAGTGGGCAACTGCTTATAAATTTCCTGCTGAAGAAGTGTTGACTAAATTAAAGGATATTATTTTTACGGTAGGAAGAACTGGACAAATTACTCCAAATGCTGTTCTTGAACCTGTCTTAGTTGCCGGTAGTACGATAGCAAGAGCTACTTTACATAACGAAGATTACGTTTTAGCCAAAGATTTACGAATTGGCGATATCGTCTCTATTCGTAAAGCAGGAGACGTAATTCCTGAAGTAGTCGAAGCTAAAGTTGAACGTCGTACTGGCAAGGAAAAACCTTTCCAAATGATTACTAACTGTCCAATATGTGGAGATTTTCTCTATAAAAAAGAAGGTCAAGTTGACTACTATTGTATGAATCCACTTTGTCCTAAAATTCATATGGAAGGTCTTATTCACTTTGTATCCCGTCACGCTATGAATATCGATGGCCTAGGTGAAAGAATTATCGAAGATTTCTTTAATTTAAAATTCATTTCCAAGATCAGTGATATTTATCACTTAGATAGGCATCGTGATGCCTTAACTGACCTTGAAGGTTATGGTGAAAAAAGTATCGATAACTTACTTAATGCAATCGAGGTAAGCAAAAAGAACTCTTTAGAGCGACTCCTCTTTGGATTAGGTATTCCTAATGTCGGAGAAAAAACAGCCAAGATGTTAGCCCAACGTTATGAGAACCTAGACCATTTGATGGAAGCCTCATACGAAGAACTAACGAATATTCCAGATGTTGGCCCAATTATTGCTAAGTCGATTATCGATTATTTTGCCAAATCTGAAAATCAAGAAGAAATTAATCACTTAAAAGAACTAGGTATCAATATGACTTATACTGGTCCCAAAATCGAAGTAAACGATAATTTCGCCAATAAGACCTTTGTCATCACGGGAACCCTAACTAAGTATACAAGGGACGAAGTGGAAGCAAAGATCGAACTTTTAGGTGGAAAAACTTCTTCATCAGTAAGCCGTAAAACTTCCGCAGTTATCGTTGGAGAGAATCCTGGCTCCAAGTACGATAAAGCCCAAGAGTTAGGTATTCCAATCTGGAGTGAAGATGATCTCGAAGAAAACTTCAAAGGTATGTAAAATTCGTGTTAATCACGAATTTTTTAGTGTCTAATCGCTTTTCAAAAAGTGTAAACTATTCTATATTCTATATAGGGTAGGTGAAGACTATGAAAAAATCACTTTGTTTTTGTTTGCTAACAACGATATTAGGTGTTTTTATGATTGTCTCAGGTACCTTCCTATCATTCTTATCTTCTTATCGTGAAGATGTCAAGGAACAAAAGACAATTGCTATGAGTATTAAAAACGAGTATGCTTCTTTCAATGACAAGACTCAAAGTTTTAGAAATGAACTAGAAAAGTTCGAAGAAGTATTTGGAACCTATTTCGAAGATATGCAAAAGAACGAAGATGTAACTGTTGAAACTTTAAATAAAATTGAAACTATCTTAAAAGAAACTAATGAATCGACGACGATGCTTAAGAAAGCTTGCCAAGAAGATTATATTAATGACCCCGAAATTATCGAACGTTGTCGCATTTTTCAAAAAAACTACGAGACAATGGTTAATACCTATGTTAAAATGATATTAGGATATAACCGCGCCGTAGAAAAATATAACGGATGGAACAAAGTGGCACCGATGAATACATACACATCAAAGGTAGCAACTTCGTACATCGATTATGATAAGGATGGAATCTATTTAGGCGCCAATTAAAGAGGGATGTCTATGACTAAATTTGATTCCGAAATTATCGGAGCAACTAAAGAATATAAAGATCTAAAAAAAGAAATAAAAGTGGAACTACAAAAGGAAGAAAAGAAGCCTAGAAAAAAGAAGTCCAAAAGAAAGTACTTCAAAGTATTTTTTTACTTAAGTTTTCTTATCCTTTGTACTTGTGTTCTACTTTTTATGATGGGCTTACATAAATCTACAATTGTCTCTTTAACATGGGTTATTCCAACAATTATCTTAAGTGTAATAATACTTTTAATAAGTGGTAGTTATTTAATATTAGTAAAACCTAAAAAGAAACATAGTAACGTAATCTCTACTTGTGTTTTAACTTCCTATCTTCTTATTATGTACGGGGTAACTTTTCTTTTCTATGGTAGTTATGGAGTTAAAGATTTTATTATCAACAAGGCCCTTGCTTCGATGAATTATCAGTACATTGCCTCGTTCTTTTACGATAATAAGACGATTAACCAGATTGCTAGTAGTCACCAATTAGAACCGGAAAGTCAAACTATTTACGAAGACTTAGTTTCTTTCGAAGACATCAAACTAAACCAACCAGAATATGTAAATCAGTACGAAGAAGCAGTCTTATCAAACAAAGAAAATGCTCCATATAAAATAATTAAAGTGGAAGGTACTTTAGAAAATACCGATTATCATTACGAAGGATTCTTAGCGGTTATCTATGACCCTTCAAAAGTAAAACTAGCCGTTAGTTCGGGAATGGGGATAGATGAAACTGCTTATGGCGAAATAATTCCCACGATGGCTAAAAGAGAAAAGGCTATTTTAGCTATGAATGCGGGAGGTTTCTACGATCCCGATTGGATGAGTAATGGCGGTATTCCACACGGTCCAGTTATTAAAGATGGCGTGTTGCTTACAAACTTTAGACAGTATCCTGCTAACGGAGGTATTATTGGTTTTAACAACGAAAATAAATTAGTTCTCTTAAAAGTAAGCGGTGAAGAAGCTGTTCAAATGGGAGTAAGAGATGCCGTAGACTGGGGTCCATTCTTAATTATCAATGGTGAAAATCAACAGAAAAATTCAGCTTATACTTGGGCATTAGCCAGAACTGCCATCGGTCAAAGAAAAGATGGTATTGTTTTAATGCTCGTTATCGATGGACTCCAAGAACATAGTAAAGGTGCCACTTTCTACGAAATGGCTAAGATTATGGAAAGATATGGGGCCTACAATGCTGCCAATCTAGATGGTGGAACTTCCGCCAGCCTTTGGGCTAATGGCGATTTTATCAATATTCCTTTTAATGGTGAACAACGAACAATTAGAAGACTTCCCAATGCTTGGATAGTTGTCGAGTAGGGGCTCTTCTTTTTTTTTTACGAATTTGCTTGACTGGGGGGGGGTATGTTTGGCTTATAATAGAATTAACCTAGAGGGAGTTGATTTTATTATGAACGAAAAGAAAAATAATAAGAAGAAAGTATTAATATTGGTTTTAGTGTTAGTCTTAGTTCTCTTAACAATAGGAGGAACATATGCCTTCTTTACTTATACTAGACAAGGAGAACAAGAAAATACTTTAAAAACAGGAACAATGTATTTTGTCTATGATGAAGAAAGTGAAAATCCAGATAATAGGATTCAAATAAAAAACGCTTTTCCAATGAGTGATGAAGAAGGTAAGGATCAAGAAGGTGAAGGACAGTTTGAATTCGAAGTAAGAGCGCAAACTCAAGGAGCGCCTATTAACTATGAAATATATTTAACTAAAGAAGAAACATCGACACTTCCAGATAAGTCTATAAGAACTTATCTTACTAAAGAAGGTGTGGTTGTAACACCTACATCAAAAACAGAAGAAGTCAATAGTTATAGAGATTTAGCCTTTAGCCAGTTACCTATCCTAGAAGGTAAAGAAGGTAAAACACTATATCAAGAAACTATTTCGGATGCAACAGCAAATTATAATAAAACGTTTGTGTTCCGTATGTGGCTAGATGAGAATGCCAATACAACAAGAGATGGAGAATGGTTATATGGAGGCATGAACTTTTCAGTAAAAATAAATGTTTATGCTAGCAATGATTCTTTACCTGCACCTAAGAAATTATATCAAGATGGAACAGGCGCCAATATTCCAGATTTAGTAGAGGGAATGATTCCAATAAAGTATGATGGCAAGAAAATAGTAAAAGCCGATGTAACAACCGAATGGTATGACTATGCTAAATGGAATTGGGCGAATGCCGTAACAGTTACTGAAGATCAAAGAGACACTTTAATGAGTGCTCCTAGTGGAACTGAAATTCAAATGGATAACATTAACACCATGTGGGTATGGATTCCAAGATACGAATATGACTATACTAACATTGCAACTGTCGGAACAGACAAAGCAAATCCAGGAGCAATCGGTGTTAAATTCCTAAGTGGCACAAGTGATAGTTCAACAGAAAACTATATGTTACATCCAGCGTTTACATTTGGAACCCAAGAATTAGAGGGATTTTGGTATGGCAAGTTTGAAACAAGTAATAAAGAAAACACCTGTGACCCTTCAAAACAAGGAAATGTTGACATAGAATGTGATTTAACAACTTTAACACCACAAATAAAACCAGGTGTAACATCATGGCGTGGAATTAGAGTATCCACTGCTTTCCAAGTAGCCCAAAGTATGAATGCTAACGAAGCGTATGGTTTCAATAAAACAAGTGACGTTCATATGAGTAAGAATGATGAGTGGGGAGCAGTAGTCTATCTATCACAAAGTACATATGGAAAACAAGGAAATACTAATTATACCGGTGCCAACAAAGAAGTATATCAAAATAAGTCTAATGATTATATAACAGGAAGTAGTAATGGAACACCAAGCCAAAGTGCTACTAAAGAAGGCGACCAATATGCTTATGACGATTTAACGGATTTGCAAGATGGAAAGGGCCTCGCTGGACCTGGAGCAAGTACAACTGGAACAATCTATGGAGTATACGACATGTCCGGTGGGGCTTGGGAACGTGTCATGAACGTTTTAGAAGACGAAGATGGAATGCCAAGAAGTGGTAATAACACCCAATATAATTCAGGATTTAGTGGTAAGTTAAATAATGGAAGTTATGTTACCGATGGAAGACCATTCCCAGAAATAAAGTATTATAGTACGTATGACAATGGAAGTACTTATTCAAATGCATGTGATGGTGAAGCATGTTTAGGTGAAGCCTTATCCGAAACAGCCGCTTGGTATGGTGATTATACGACATGGCTTACTAGCGCGATTCCGTGGCTCGGACGCGGCGGTTTCTCAGGTAATGATGCTGGGGCAGGCGTATTCAGTTTCTACCACACGTACTGTCAGTCGTACGTCGATAATTCGTTCCGCCTCGTTCTCACTCCGTAATGGAGCGAAGCGACTTACCCTCTTGCTTAAATGATATCGCGTCCCCTCTCTCTTTTTTAAAGAGGGGACGCGGTTTCACGGAATTTGTCTGCAATTTTTCCTCTCAGTTCTCGTTTTTTCTTTCTTTAATTTCGCTCTAGCACGAATCCGTGGCTCGAACGCGGCGGTAGATCAGGTAATGATGCTGGAGCAGGCGTATTCAGTTTCAACAACACGAACGGTGAGTCGAACGTCAATAATTCGTTCCGCCTCGTTCTCACTCCATAAGACTATGAAATATTTTAACTTTAAAAAAGAAAAATATTTGAACTATGTAACTCAAAAAATTGCATAGTTTTTCTTTTGATTAAATCTTTTAAAGAAAAAAGACCATTTCTTTGCTATAATATGTATAGAAGGTGGAAGTATGGAACAATATATCAAAGGACAATATCGTAAAAGTATCTATCAAAATGAATCTGGTTATTGTATCGGACTTTTTAAAGTGAAAGAAACTGACTCGGATGAATTGGTTGATTTTGTCGATAGAACCATTACTTTTACTGGCTACTTCCACGAATTAAATACTGATGATACTTATATTTTTTATGGTAAACTTGTAAATCACGAAAGATATGGAGATCAATTTCAAGTAACGAGATACGAACGAGTCTTACCAGAAGAGAAAGATAGCATCGTCGAATTTTTATGTAGTGGCCTTTTTAAAGGAATCGGGGAAAAGAAGGCTAAAAAGATTGTCGATGTTTTAGGAAAAGATACTTTGAATATAATTCTCGAGTATCCAGAGAATTTATTGTTGATTCCAACTATTACTAAAAAACAAGCTGACTCTCTACACGATACTCTTTTAAATTACGAGGCTAGTTATAAGACTATTATTCACTTAAGTGAACTAGGCTTTTCAACCAAAGATAGTATGCTTATCTATAAAAAGTATCAAGAAAAAACGAATACTATTATCGATGAAAATCTCTATTTGTTCTTAGAAAAATTAGAAGATTTAGGTTTTAAGAAAATAGATGCGATTTGCTTAAAACAGGGCTATAAAAAAGATGATGAACGACGAGTTAAAGCAAGTATTCTCTATGTCATGGGAGAGTTATCTAACGTAATTGGTCATACCTATCTTTTAAATGGTGAAATCTATGGTTACTTATTGAAAGTTTTACAAATCGATTTACCTGTTAACGAGTACGACCAAGCGATTGAAAGTCTCGTTAAAGAAGTAAAAGTGGTCGTTCGTGATGAAAAGTATTACTTAACCAAGATGTTCGAAGCCGAAAAAGAAGTTGCAAATCGTCTTCTTTATTTAGCAAGACAACCACAAGTAGAAATTAAAAATTTTGATCGAGAAATTGAAGCCTTTGAATTACAAAGTAAGATTACTTATAATAAAGATCAACTAGAAGCAATAAAAAAAGCTTTAACTGAAAATGTCTTAATAATAACTGGTGGACCCGGAACAGGAAAGACGACTATTATTAAAGCTATTACGGAACTATATCAAAGAATTAATAAATTAAACTACGAACAATTAGTAAATAGATTAACTTTACTTGCTCCAACTGGACGTGCTTCTAAAAGAATTAGTGAATTCACTCTCGTTAAGGCCGTTACCATTCATCGTTTCTTAAAATGGAATAAAGATACGAATTTATTTGCCATTAATGAGTACAATAAAAGTGATGCCCAAATGGTTATCATCGACGAAACTAGTATGGTCGATATTTTACTTTTCGATAATCTTTTAAAAGGACTTCACGTTGGTACTAAAATAATCTTGGTTGGAGATGACAATCAATTACCTAGTGTTGGTCCTGGACAAATCTTAAAAGATATGATTGAAAGTGAAAAGATTCCAGTCGTCAAATTAAAAGAACTCTATCGGCAAGAAGAAGGTTCTAGTATTATAAGACTTGCTTATAACATTCAAAATAATAATGTTGAAGCGACTCCTTTCAATCAAAAAGATGATTTATCATTTTTACCATGTGACGAATATCATTTGAAGGACACTGTCAAACGAATTGCCGAGGAATACAAGACTAAAGATTATAAACAATTTCAAGTTTTAGCACCGATGTATAAGACTTTAAATGGCATAGACATTTTAAATAAAGAACTACAGGCGATATTTAATCCTCCATCTAAAAACAAAAAAGAACTACTAATAAATGACGTTTACTTTCGGGAAGATGATAAAGTTATCCAACTAACTAATATGCCAGACGATAATGTCTTTAATGGAGATATTGGACGTATTATCGAGATTGAAAATGGCTCTAAGAAAAAAGTTACTATCGACTTCGATGGTAACGAAGTTGAGTATACTCCCGCTAACTTCAATAAATTTAAACATGCTTACTGTATCTCGATTCATAAATCTCAAGGTAGTGAGTTCGAAACTGTAATTTTACCACTAGTAAGTAGTTACAAAAGAATGCTCTACCGAAAACTTGTCTACACTGGCGTAACAAGGGCTAAAAAGAAACTTATTATCATTGGAGAAATAGAAGCCTTAAAAGAAGCCGTAAACCATAACGAAGTAGATTTACGAAGGACAACTTTAAAAGAAATGTTAAAAGGAAGTATAAGTTAATCCCTCTTCTTCCATACTAAAAATGGTAGAAATACCTGTCATATTTTCGATATAGAAGAGGTGATTTACGAAATGCAAAAGAAAACGATGATAACAACTGGCTTAACCATGATGGCTATGGGTGCTATAGGCTATGGTGCTTGGATGATGTATAAAAACAAATATCCAAAAAACGCCAAAGCACTCGAAAAGAATATGTGCAATATGAGTAAAAACGTAGAAAAAAGTATGGAAGATATGATGTAACGAAAAGGACCATCTTAGGTCTTTTTT
>CANQDB010000014.1 GCA_947591175.1 uncultured Bacilli bacterium | reverse complement strand
TACATTGAAACGTGTTATAGGAACAACATCAATCCCACGGATGCTTTAATACGTCTTATGGAAGACAATCCTTATACAGTTGATGAAATTTTCAACGATAAAAAAGATTAAAGTTTTCTTCTTACTTTAATCCCTTTTCCTATGGTTTTATTTTATTTGACTGTGAATAGTAACCTTTTCTCTTATAAGAATCATTTTGAGAAGTTAATTTTAGCACGTGATAATTTCTTTTGTCTTCTTCTACAATCAACCCTCGTCCATCATCTAAGATTAAGACTGGTCTTTTTTGTAAAACTACATTGACATCACCATTTTCATCATAATGTAATACAGGAATAGTTGCTACCCAAATATCTCCAACGACAGCTTTCATATCATAATACCTTTCTACTTTTTAAATCGCTTGTAGATAATCCCAATTTACTCAAAATAGAATTATCATATTTTTTTCTTTGGTTATTACGCATTTTAGTAGGGATTTTTGTATTTTTTACATACTCACGATACTCATCTATACTCATCCCTAACATATCAGCACAATCTTTTTCTTCAGT
Organism: uncultured Bacilli bacterium; assembly: GCA_947591175.1. Classification (GTDB taxonomy): domain Bacteria; phylum Bacillota_I; class Bacilli_A; order RF39; family UBA660; genus Faecenecus. The sequence goes on along the minus strand of CANQDB010000014.1, from coordinate 17,160 downwards.
TAGTAGTTCTCTTTTGTTAAGCATATTATCCCTCCTATTTCACTTTTTTTCAATTACACAATATCATAAATGACTTATGAGTTCAATTAGATTTAGTTCATTATAATACATTAATCAACAATTTTTGTAAATCATTTTACATAACACTTCCCGCCTAATAACTATAACAAATTAATAGAAAAAAATTTACTTATTTTGTTATCTCTATAATATATTATTCGTAATAAAAGAATGTTTGACTTTATAAAATTGTAAAAAGTTTACAAAATTAAAAGAGAATCGAATTCCATTTGAATAACAATAATTATATTACTATTTCAATAATTGATAACTGCGTCTTTGCATATCTTCACTTAAATTGTTAATTATTTCTACCGAGCCTTCTCTATTTGAAGAAAGCAATTTTTTATCTTTCAAAAGACTTTTTACTCTTTTAGCAATTCCAAGATTACCATCGAGTAAAATAATATCTCCCATAATCTTTTTGATGTCATCTTTAACAAAGACGTAATGAGTACAACCTAAAACAATTACATCAACTTTTCCTTTGTAAGGAAGAAGTATTTCTTTTAGATAAGTATCAAATTTTGAACTATCCCCCTCTTCAATTAGAGGGGCTAGTTTTGGACAAGCAACAAAATATGCTTCTTTAACGGGATAATTCTCTTGTAAAAAGTGAAATCTTTCACTTTCGATAGTTCCTTTTGTTGCTAAAACGAGAACGCGTTTATCAGGATAAAAATCATGGGCCACTTTAATAGCAGGCTCTGTTCCCACAAATAGAACATCAGTATAATTTTTTCGTAATTCGGCTAGTACCATCGTCGTCGCTGTATTACAAGCTATGACAATAAGTTTACAGTTTTTACTTAACAGATACTTTACACCATCATTTACAATATCATACAATTCTTTCTTCGCCTTTTCACCATAAGGATGATGAAAGGAATCTCCATAATAGAAATAGTCTTCGTTGGGAAGTAACTTACGTACTTCTTTTAAAACGGATATTCCCCCAAGACCTGAATCAAGAAAACCAATAGGTTGGTTCATTGTCATCGCTCCTTTAAAACAAAGTCATTTGACTAGATTCTGGTAAACCATCAAGCATTCCCATCAAGCGCATTTTATCGACTAACGTCTGAGAAACTTTACCCCTGCGTTGGAAATCTTCGATACTTAAGAAATCTTTTTTGCTTCTCTCTTCGACAATCGTTTGAGCAACTGTTCCGCCTAGGCCATCGATCGTACTAAACGAAGGAATTAATGTATTTTCATGTTCCTTGTCGATGACAAAGTTCTTAGCATCGCTCTTATTTAAATCAAGAGGAGCAAACTTTATACCTCTTGCCGTGGCTTCCAAAGCCACTCTTAAAGTTTCGATAATGGCAGTCTCTTTATTACTAGCTTCAAAACCTTTAGTTTGAATATCCAACATTTTTTCTTTTATGGCATCGTATCCTTTAATCATCGTTTCGATATCGAAGTCTGTAACGCGAATCGAAAAGAAAGCGGCATAATAATTAATCGGTTGATAAAGTTTAAACCAGGCAATTCTTAAGGCACTCATAACGTAGGCACAAGCATGAGCTTTCGGGAACATGTACTGTATTTTATGACAAGACTCGATATACCATTCAGGAATTCCGGCATTTTTCATCTCTTCTGAAATTCCCGCCCAGTTATCAGGTTCTTTTTTAGCCTTACCTTTACGGACGAACTCCATAATCTTGAAGGCTCTAATCGGTTCCATGCCCCAGTTCATTAAACTTACCATGATATCGTCACGACATCCGATAACGTCGTCAAATGGTACGATATTATTTTTAATTAGTTCGCTAGCATTTCCATTCCACACGTCCGTACCATGTGATAGACCTGATATTTTAACTAGCCCTGCAAAAGTCTTAGGTTTAGTTTCGACTAACATCTGAATAACGAAACGAGTTCCTAATTCAGGTAGTCCTAAAGTTCCTGTCGGACATAAAATTTCCTCTTCGGTAACTCCTAATTCCTTTGGACTCGATAAAAGCGAATAAACTTTTTGATCGTCGAATGGTAAAGTGGTTACATCGATTCCCGATAAATCTTGAAGCATACGCAAAACCGTCGGATCATCGTGACCTAGAATATCGAGTTTTAAAACATCTTGGTCGATAGCATGATATTCGAAGTGAGTCGTTCGCCACTCGCTATTTGGGTCATCCGCTGGATATTGGAATGGTGTAAAATCAAAGACATCCATATAACCTGGAATTACGACGATTCCTCCTGGGTGTTGTCCTGTCGTTCGCTTGACACCTGTACAACCTAGGGCAATCCGTTCAACTTCGGCCGTCCGCATATTAGTAATTCCTTTATCTTCGCAATAACCTTTAACATAACCGAAAGCTGTCTTATCGGCAACTGTTCCAATAGTTCCAGCCCGATAAACATTATCTTCTCCGAATAAAACCTTGGTATAAGCATGGGCACTTGCTTGATTATCTCCCGAGAAGTTCAAATCGATATCGGGAACCTTATCGGCATTAAAACCTAGGAATGTGGCAAACGGCATATCTTGGCCTTCTTTAGCTAAAGGTTTATGACAAATTGGACACTCTTTCGATGGTAAATCGTAACCGCTAGAATATCTTAGTCCATAAGGCTTACCTTCTTGATCGTTAAATTCTGAATAATGGCAATCACGACATAGATAATGAGCAGGAAGTGGATTAACTTCCGTAATTCCCATCATAGTGGCTACGAAACTAGAACCAACTGAACCACGGCTTCCTACTAGGTAACCCTCATCGTTTGAGTGTTTAACTAACTTTTGGGCAATCAAGTAAATTACATCGAAACCTCCTCCGATGACTCCACCCAACTTTTTCTTCATTATCTTGTCTTGCTCTTTAGTTTCCATCTCGCTATAGCCATCGATTGTTTCACCTAAGAAATCACCGATTACTTTTTTAACTTCATCAAACCCTTTTAAAAGAGTGGCCTGTAAAGATTTAAATATTTCATCTATCAATTCTTCGTCCTTTAACTTACTATCTTTTTCCACAAAGTATTTAGTTGCTTCGTAGATACCATCTCCGTAAAGTTCCTTACTGATACGTTCCAAAATATTATGCGGAAGTGGATCTCCATACCAAGAAGTGGCTTTACCAAAGACGAGTTCGGTAACTGTCTCTTGGCTTTTATCAATTCTAGGTGAAAAAGGAATTCCCCCTGTATCGATAATAACTTCGATGATATCGACACTATCGGCAATTTTTTGAGTGTTAGTAACAACTATTTCATACGCTAAATCCTCGCCTAAGAATTCGAAATCCGATAGCATTTCATCTGTCGTTCTAAAGTGTTGCGAAGGTATTTTAGTTATTTCATTTCGGGCAAGTGGGTGCCTTCCTCCACCTGGTACTTTTTGATTAACGATGATTTCTCTATAAATTTTATCTTCTTTCGTTAGTTGATGGACGTCTCCTGTCGCGACAATAATTTTACCAGCATCTTTTGTCGTTCTCACAATTTTCTTAATGTGTTCTTCAAGTTCATCCCTACTATCGAAGTCGTGCATCTGTAATAAATGAATATAACAGTCCAACGGTTGGACTTCGACATAATCGTAAAAGTTAATAACGTTTACTAATTCTTCGTCTGACTTACTCCTAGCCTCTTTGAACACTTCACTTTCATAACAACCACTTCCAATAAGTAGTCCTTCACGTAAGTTTTCTAGTTCACTTCTTGGAATTCTTGGAAATTTATAGAGGTATTTCGTATTCGCTAAAGAGATAATTTTAAACAAGTTTTTAAGTCCTGTTTTATTTTGGGCCAAAATATTGATATGATGCGTGACACCATACTTGTATATTTCATCTTTCGAAACAAGTTTGTTCATATCGTTTATCGTTTCGAAGTTATTGGCGTTCATCTTCTTTAACATTTTATGGAAGACAAGGGCTGTTCCTTCGGCATCGTAATCGGCCCGGTGATGAGCATCTTCATCCCATTTGACATCGTATCTTTTGACAAGAGCGCTCAAGCTATGTCTTGCAAAAGTATTATCTAGAGTCTGGGATAACTTTAGAGTATCGATAACACAGTTTTCAAATGTTCCAAAATTGTACTTTTTATAAGCCATCTCTAAGAAAGAGACATCGAATTTAGCATTGTGGGCAACCATCGGTAAATCACCAACCCAATCGATAAAACGCTTGATAACTTCTTCTTCCGAAGGTTTATCTTTTAACATATCGTTAGTAATCTTTGTAACTTCCGTAATTTTTTCAGGAAGAGGTCTACCTGGGTTAATTAGTTCATCGAACCTGTCGACAATTTCGCCATCTAAAATTTTAACGGCTCCTGCTTCGATTATCGAATCTAATCCTCCGGCATTAAAACCTGTCGTTTCAAAATCGAAAACGACAAAAGTAGTCTCGAAGAATTTATCGTCGGTTCCTCTAATAACGATATCGACTGAATCATCAACCATCGTAAGTTCGGTTCCATAGATTGCTTTGAACTTATCCTTATCTTCTTTTCCTTTATTGTAAGAAGTAACGGTATTAAAAACATGGGGAAAGGCTTGACATCCGTTGTGATCGGTAACGGCACATGCTTTATGTCCAAAACGAATGGCCTGGTTTACATAGGCTACTTCATCCATTACACCATCCATTTGACTCATCTTGGTATGAGCGTGTAACTCTACTCTTTTTTCGGATGCCGTATCCGTTATCTCTTCTTTTTTAGCATCTATTTTCATGATATCTCTAATATTTAGTACTAACTCTTTAGCAAAAGAATCGTTCTTTGTATAACCTCTAACTTTGAGCCAAGAACCTTTTTTTAAGGCCTTCGACAATCTTAAATACTCTTCTTCGTCTCTAGTAAATACTTTACAGTAAATACTATCTGTATAATCCGTTATTTTTAAAGTAATAATTTTGAAATCGGTCTTAGCCGACTCGAAAAAATCTACCCCAAAAACGTATCCTTCGATCGTTATATTGTTATCTTCTCCAATAAGTCCTTGAATAGATACTGGAGTATCTTGGATAGTTCTTCCTAAAATACAATCGGGATTAGCGTCTTTCTCTGTTTTTCTTCGATAATAATTGCCTTTTCCTTTAGTAGGTACACTACTGACATCAGTTTTTCCTTTTTTTTCTTCGAAAATAGACGAAGGTATCTCGTTAGTCTCGGCAGCAATCTTTTCTTTTATTTCAGCTCTTTTTTCTTCATTTAATAAAATATTAAAAGAGAAATCGAAACCATAGCAATGATACCAGTAATTTAAAGCTGGTAACATTTCTTTAACTTGATGGTACTCGGCATCATTTCTAACTTCGATTTTGTAAACATCTTCATCCATCACTAAACTATCTTTAAATAAAGGGGCCACAATCGAAATATCTTTTATCTTTTCTAAAGTCTTCTCAAAGTAACTAGGAATTTTACTATTATCGATAGTTCTAGGTACTACTTCAAGTCTCGTTTTCTTAATATTTGCAAACCCTTTTTCCATTTTTTCTTCCAACAAAAAGTAAATATCACTATCTAAAGTAGTATCGACCTCGATAACAAACGTCCAACTATTATCTTTTTGATGCACGATTACATTCTTTAAAAGAGCACTTTCAAAGACGTCAAAAAGTTCTTTTTCGGTCACGTTTACTTGTTCAAAAAGTGTTTTTATTTTAGCATCCATATGAAAGCCCCCTTTAGAAAAGGATTTCACTTGAATCCATGAAATCCTTTAAATAATTTCTAATTGATTGATTCTTAAAATATGTTTTTGATTACGTATGCAAAATTCGATAAAACCTTTTAAATCGAGTTTTTTAAGATTCGCTTCAATCGGATAATGTTCGATATCGAACGCTATCTTATCACGCATCATATAACTCGTCATTTTTTCTTGATCAGCCCCCAAATACATGAGCCAATAAGGATAAATCTGTTTCTTTAAGAAAGTTAGAGACGGATCTCCTGAAAGATAATTACTAACTCCACTTAATCTTGTGTATAGTTCATTATGAATCGCTAGTTCCAAGACTGCTTGGACAATTTCTTTGTATTCTTTATAATTGGGTCCAACTTGATACTTAGTAATGGCATAAACTAAAGCTGTAAGTGTTCCTAGTTCACTTTTTGTGTCGTTTTTTCTTCCCCAAGCAATATTCCTTTCGCTATTTTCGATATCGTAGTACACAGTATCCATATCAGGATGAAGTACCAAAATACGATAGTTATCGTAAGAGAGTCGTACGATATCTTTCAAATAACTGCTTACTTTCTTTTTATTTTCATCCCAAACTTTTAGTAAATAATTCCTATGTTTTTCAACGGCCTTCTTGATATTTTCAAACAAAGGTGACTCGAACACAAAGTTATATACTGTGTCGTCGTCAGGAATAAAATTCTTTATATCTTGTAACATCAACTTATTTTCATTTTGTAATGCATTATATTGTTTGCGATAAGTTCTCCACAACTTCTCACGGAAACGAAAACTTTCTTCCGAAATAGCAGGTCCAAAAAGCAGATTCCAGGTAAGTAAATAGTCATTTGTCGCGAATGTTAATTTCATGGTCTCACTTCCCTATCTAATATAAATATATCATATCTTTTTTCGGTTTGGGAAGTTTATTACTTAAATTTTTTAAATTTTTAATTCAAATATTCCATTTCGTTAACTAACACTTGAAAGCGATTAAATCTACGCTCGACCATACCGACTATTTTTATAACTTTACCCCGTTCTAGATTAGGGTAACGCAAGTACACTTTAGGAAACATAGTGAAATCGGTAACCCCTGTTTCATCACTTGCCGTAAGGAAGACCATCTTCTCTTTTTTCTTGGTATCGATAATTCGATAATTATCTAACAAAACTACCAAAGTAACACGTCTATTAAAATGATTCTTTATATCTTCGATAGTAATTGCCTCCCTAAAAGGTGCTCTATAAAAAGTTGATGGATGATTCGATAAATAAAATCCAAAGACTTCTTTTTCACGTTCCAATAGTTCTTGTTTAGAAAACTCTTCCGTGTCTTCTATTTCTGGCTTTAAAATAAAGTCAGGCTCTAAGTCACGCGATAATTCCATAAAGTTCATTAAGACATCTAAGTTGTTTATTAGAGTTCGGTGCGAGTAACCAAAGGAATCAAAAGCAGAAGCATCGATTAAAGATTCGATTGTCTTAGAAGTTATGCTTCTAGTGTTGCATCTCGCTAAAAAATCAAAGATATCTGTGAATGCTCCGCTTTCACGAGATAATAATATATCGTGGCTTGCCACATACCCAATAGCCTTGATATTAGAAAGTGGAAAACGAATTCCGTCCTGTTCGACGATATAGTGATCACTACTTAAATTGATATCTGGCTTCAACAAAGCAATATGATTCTTCTTGGCCTCGTTTAGATACTCCTTCGTTTTAATTTCACTTCCGATAACACTCGAAAATAAACTAGCAAAGAAGTATTTTGGATAGTAAACCTTCAAGTAAGCCATCTTGTAAGCAACGATTGAATAAGCAACCGAATGAGCTCTATTAAAACCATAATTAGCAAAGCTCAAAATTAAATCGAATATCGCTTTAGCCGTCTCTTTAGAGTAACCGCGTTCGACACTTTGCTTAATAAATTTGGGTTCTTCCGCTTTTAACACTTCCATTTTTTTCTTACTCATAGCTCGTCTTAAAATATCGGCTTCACCTAGAGTGTATCCTGCTAAGCGTACAGCAATTTGCATAATTTGTTCCTGATAGACGATAATTCCATAAGTAGGTTCCAGTATATCTTTTAAACTAGGATCTAAATAAGTAACCGGTTCAAGTCCATGTTTTCTTTTAATGTAAGTCGGAATATTTTGTGATGGTCCTGGTCTAAAAAGAGCGATAGCCGCAAAGATATCTTCGATGGAAGTAGGTTTTAATTCTTTCAAAAAGTTCTTCATGCCACTCGACTCAAATTGGAAAATCCCTGTCGTATTGGCTTCCTGGAATAACTTTAAAGTTTTAGCGTCATCCAAAGGAATTTGGTTAAAATCAACAGTTACTCCCTCGCCTTTTTTGATATCTTCGATGACATTCATAATCGTCGTTAAGTTCTTAATACCCAAAAAATCCATTTTAAGTAGTCCTAATTCTTCGAGATACTCCATCGTATATCCAGTTAGGTAACTATCATCATTCTTAATTAAAGGAACTACGTCTGTTAAATCTTTTTGACAGATGACGATTCCTGCCGCGTGACTTGATATATGCCGTGGAAAGCCTTCGAAGTGGCTCGCAATTTCAACCATTTTGAACAAACTATCGTCTTCCTGTAACTGTAACCTAAAGCGGTCATTCTTTTGATATAGTTCCTTTAAAGTTCCCTTGTACATCGTCGGAATATTCTTAGTTAACTTGTCGACTTTGTAAAGTGGAATATTTAAAACCCGAGAAACATCTCTAATTACTTGTTTGGCACTCAAAGTTCCAAAAGTAACTATGCCACTCACCTGCTTGACACCGTATTTAGAAATGACATAATCGATAACTTCGTCACGGTAAATATCAGGAAAGTCCGTATCGATATCGGGCATCGTAATTCGCTCGGGATTTAGAAAGCGTTCGAAAATAAGTTGATACTTCAAAGGATCAATTTCCGTAATTCCTAAAGAGTAAGCGACTAAACTTCCGGCTCCACTTCCTCTTCCAGGACCTACTAAAATACCTTTCTTTTTGGCATATCTAATAAAATCATAGACAACCAAGAAATAATCGGCAAAACCCATATCAAAGATAACTTTTAATTCGTACTTCAAACGTTTAATGTAATCATCTGAAACTTCTCCATTAAGTCTCTTCTTTAGACCTTGTTCGGCCAACTTGTATAAGTACTCTTCCTGAGAAGGCGCATTTCCCACATCGTAAATTGGTAATAATAAAGAACTTTTGGGAAATACCACCTTGCATTTTGATCTAATAATATCGGTATTTGTAAGTCCTGTGTTATCAGTATAACGTTCAAGATGCGCCAAAGAAAACGAAGAATATCCTTTCAAAGAATAGGCTTCATCCGCGACTGTCTTACCATCCCGAATCATAAATAGATATGGTAAATAATCTTTATCTTTTTCTTCTAAATAACGAATCTCTGGAATAAAAACAACATTCTTAGTCGTCAAATAAAGAGTCTTTTCTTCTTCTAAATTACTGTAGCCAAAATACAAGTCATCGTTTTTTTCAAATAAGTTTTCGTAATCGCGACTGATAAAAGGTAAGATAATAACTACATCATCTACATATTTTTTAATCGCGTCTGGGGTTATATTTTTTTCACTTTGTAAAGTGGAAAGTTTCATTAGATTCTGATACCCTTTATAGTTTTTGGCATAGAATAAAATAGGTTTTTGATCGAGCATTATTTCTAGACCGATAAGTGGTTCAATTTTATTTTTTTCACAAGTCTTGATAAATTCCATAACTCCACTCATCGTATTATCGGCAATTGCTAAAGACAATATATGGTGCTCTAGACAAAAGTCTATTAACTTTGGAATTGTAATCATACTCGAAAGTAAGGAGTAAGTTGTCTTTACATAAAGAGGTACATACATACTAAATCCCCCTCCTTTTCCTCTATTTTAACATAGAAAATCCATATTTTAGAACGTTTTTACTTATTTTGTTTGACTTCTTTTTAACTTTATGATAAAGTTATAAGCGCAAGTATTTGTATCAAAGGAGGAAGAAGACATGGCTGTTAAAGTAACGGGACGTCGTCCATCATTCGGTAATCTTCGTTCACATTCATTACGGGCTACTCGTCATAAACAAAATTTAAATCTTCAAGTAGTTCGTCTAGAGGATGGAACTAAAGTAAGATTAACAACAAGAGAAATGAGAACTTTAAGAAAATCAGAGAAAAATAAGACAGCAGAATAATGATGTCTTTTTTCTTGCTCTTTTTTAGATGAAACTTCGAGCATTGAAATCGATAGTCACTCTCACTTTCGAGTTACTAGCGTAATAATCTAAGACTTTTTCAAGTGTAGGATACAAGTTATCCTCTTTTTTGTATTTGATAATTATTTGGTAGTAGAACGTATTATTAACCCGGAATAGTCCCGATGGAGTTGGACCTAAGAGAATACTTTCTTTTAGGTTCCGACTTAAGGATCTATAAATCTTTTGGATTTCGTTTAAGGCTAACCCCTCATCACTTGAGGCAACTTTAATTAAAGTCATATAGTAAAAGGGACTATACTTTAACATCTTTCTAATTTTCATTTCTTCTTGGTAAAAGCCTAAATAGTCGTGAGTTTTTGTGTACCTAATGGCATAATGATCGGGATTAAAGGTTTGTAAAACTACTTCACCCGGTTTTTCTCCACGCCCACTTCTTCCTGCCACTTGATCAAGTAATTGAAAAGTGTTTTCACTACTTCTAAAATCTGGAATATTAAGTCCCGTATCAGCATTTATTACCCCAACTAATGTGACTTTTGGAAAGTCTAGTCCTTTAGCAATCATTTGAGTACCTAATAAGATTTGGTACTTACCTTGGGCAAAGTCCTCGATAATTTTTTCGTGAGATCCTTTTCGACTCGTCGTATCATAGTCCATTCTGACAATCGAAGTAGTAGGAAACAATTTTTTTAGTTCTTCTTCTAGGCGCTCTGTTCCAAGACCAATCGACTTCATGCTTTCTTGATGGCACGTTGGGCAAACATTAACTTTTTTAGTACCATATCCACAATAATGGCATCTCAAAGTATTGCTCGACTTATGATAAGTCAAAGAAATATCACAATGCGGACACTTTATTACTTCGCCACAGTTACTACAAGATAAAAACGAAGCATAACCGCGTCTATTTAAAAGTAAGAGTATTTGCTCATCCTTGTCTAACCGATCCTTTATTTTTTCTAACAAGACATCCGAAAAATAAAAGTTACTACTCTTGTGAGCATCTTTTAAATCGACTATCGTAATAGTTGGCAAAGATCTTTCTTGGACACGATGCGGTAAATTCAATAATTGATAAACTCCCTTTTGAGCCCTCGCATAACTCTCTAGAGTTGGCGTAGCACTTCCTAAAATAACTGGACAGTTGTGTATTTTTCCTCGATACAAGGCTACGTCTATAGCATCGTACCTAGGATTATTTTCTTGATGGTAACTTGCCGTATGCTCTTCGTCGATAATAATTGCACCAATATTAGTTAAAGGTGCAAAAATGGCACTTCTTGCTCCAATAACGATATCTATTTCACCTCGTGCAATCTTCCTCCACTCATCGTACTTTTCTCCTTCACTTAAGCGACTATGTAAAATGGCCACATTTTTACCAAAACGTGATCTAAACCTTTTAACAATTTGAGGTGTTAAAGATATTTCGGGAACTAAAACGATACTCTTCTTACCCTTCTTTAACATGGCTTCGATTATTTCCATATAGACTTCGGTCTTACCACTTCCTGTAACTCCGTGCAAAAGATACGGCTTAAACCCTTCGTAAGAAAGCACTTTATCGACAACTATCTGTTGTTCTTCTGTCAAAGGATATTTTTCTTTTAGTTCAACTTCACTTTGTAAGCGATACTCTTCGACTTCTTTTTCAACAAGTATACCTTTTTTCAAAAGAGTCTTTACACTACTAGCGGAAATGTCCGCTAATTCACTCTTTAAAACTTCACCTTTTTCTTGCAATCTTTTTATAATCTCCGCTTGACTTCCTTTAAAAGGGGAAATATCAATATCCTTATCAGCAAGTGAAATAACTTTTTGATATTTTACGGCTAAATGATGAGTATTTTTGGCTCTCAAAGCTTTCGGTAACATCACTTGATAACAGCTTATCAATGTTGCTAAAGTGACACTTTTTAAATATTTCCCTAACGAAAGTAGTTCGTCGTTCAAAACTATTTCTTGGTCTACTATTTCTAAGATTTCTTTTAAGTCTTCTCGTTCACTTGATGAAGTTAAATTAAGGACAAATCCTTCGAGCGTATTCCGTCCAAAAGGAACTAGGACCCTAACTCCTACTCTAAGCGTGTCTTTTAAATTTTCGGGAACTAAATAATCGAAAGTTTTATCCACTTTTTTGTTAGTAAGTTCCACTAGTACTTGAGCGACCATATCTTCACCTACTTTCTAGGTACCTCTAATAAGATTATAACCACAAAGTTTGATTTTTTCTTCAAAAAAAAGAAACTTTTCTAAAAAAGTTTCAAAATATCATTAAATGTTACATAAAGCATTAACGCAAGTAAGAGGAAGAATCCAATGTTATGAATCATATTTTCTGTTTCAGGTTTAACTGGACTTCCTTTAATCTTTTCGATTACTAAGAATAAAATTCTACCACCATCGAACGCTGGGAACGGAAGCAAGTTAAGAAAGCCAACATTAACACTCAATAAGGCAATCAAATACAAAATGTTTTCCACTCCTGCCGAGGCTTGTTCGTCGACGATACTATATATTCCAACTGGACCACTCAAATTAGAGACACTAACACCACCTGTGAATAATTTCTCTAAAGTAATAAACATCTGTTTAAAAAGTGAACCTATTGCTTCGAAAGGATATTTAAGAATCGATCCTACATCTCGATTTACCTCTGTACTTCCTAGTTGAATACCTAAAAGATACGTCGTTTCACCATCTACTTCTTTTTTCTCAGGAGTTACTTTAATAGTAGCCTTGCTACCATCTTCTCTTTTTATCTCGAAAGTGACATCTTTCGCCATGTCTTCTTCTTTTATCCGATCGAACTGAATATACATCGATAAATCATCTAACGTTGGTGTATCTTTGCCATTAACTTTAGTAACGATGTCACCTGATCTTAGTCCTGCAACATAAGCAGGAGTTCCCTCTTCGACATTTGCTAACACTGGCGTATTCGAAGGTGCTCCCCAAACAAGACCCATAAAAAACAATATAAGAAAAGCTAAAATAAAGTTGTTACCGGCTCCAAAAAACATTACTAAAAACCGTTGCCAAGCAGGCTTAGATTGTAACAAACGATCCTTTGGAAGTTTGCCATCTTCATCGTTTCCTTCTCCGGCAAGAGAACAATATCCCCCGATTGGAATTAACCGAATAGAGTAATCTGTCTCTCCATTCTTTTTCTTCCAACCATAGAGTTTTGGTCCCATACCGATTGAAAATTCATAAACGTAGATTCCAAACATCTTCGCAAAGATAAAATGTCCAAATTCATGTACTAAAACAATAACACCTAAAATTAAAATAAACAAAAGTAACGATAACATAAATCCATCTCCTTATAACATAGGTAGAAAAATAATAGCCGCTAAGACGACAAAAATAATACTATCGAAGCGATCTAAGATACCACCATGACCTGGTATTAAATTAGAAAAATCTTTCTTATGATAATGCCTCTTAATCGATGAGAACACTAAGTCTCCTAACTGTCCAACTAACGACAAAGTAACTGTCACTATTAAAAGTGAAACTAACGACATCTCAGGATTAATAACAGTTAGATAATATAGACTCGATAGGAAGACTCCCATAAATGTTCCCACTAAAACACCTTCCACTGTCTTCTTTGGAGAAATCGCCGGACACAACTTATGACGCCCAATCATACTTCCTCCAACATAGGCAAAGACATCCGTCGCAATGGTAATCGTTAAGAAGAACAACATGTAAGTTAGAGAGTAATTTCTAATTAAGATTACTAAATTACATGACAAGCCGATAAACATAACCGAGCCAAACAGGAAGAAAGCATCATTCAAATTATATGTTTCATCATCGGCAATTATAATAACTGGCAGGAAGAAAGTAAATATCAAAAACGTCAAGACCCGATAATCTAAATTTAAAATAAAACTGGAAGTATCAGACTGATTTAATGCAAGGTATCCTACCAACATATAAGCGACTATTTCGACCGCTAGCGGTAAATCTTTTTTTGTCTTTCGAATAGCCACCATCTCATACATTGCCAAAATCGAAACCAAGGCTACAGCAAGTGAAAAGTAAAGCCCTCCTACCAACAGTAATGGCAAGAAAATAACGATAAGGAAAAAGGCTCCAATCATTCTTGTTTTCATTTACTAACACCTCCAAAACGACGATTTCTTTTACCAAATGCTTCGATTGCTTCATCTAAATCTTTTGGACCAAAATCTGGAAAATAAGTCTTTGGGAAATAATACTCAGCATAAGCACATTGATATAACATAAAGTTACTGATTCTCTCTTCGCCACTCGTCCTAATTACCAAATCAACTGGCGGCAAGTCTTGATAGAGATTCTTTCTAACCATTTCTTCGTCGATTTCATCAATTGAAATCTCATTATTTTGGACTTTTTCTATCATCTTTTTCGTCATATCGACGATTTCTCTTTTGCCCCCATAATTTAAACAAACATTAAATACTAAACCTGTATTATTTTTTGTCTTTTCCACGATTTTATCCATAGCTTTTAAAACTCTTTTAGGCAAAGGTTCACGTTCACCAGAAAATATAACTTTAACGTTATCCTCGACCAAGAAATCAAGTTCATTTTTAAATAATTCTACGAATAAATTCATCAAGAATTGTACTTCGGCTCTATCTCTTTTAAAGTTTTCCGTCGAAAAAGCAAACACACTCATATAAGGTATCTTCAATTTAATCACATGTTTACATAATTTTTTCAACGTATTAGCACCTTCACGGTGACCTAAACTACGGGGTAAATTACGTTCTTGTGCCCATCTTCCATTACCATCCATGATAATTCCAATATGGCATAATTTTTCTTTACTCATACAATAATTACTCCTCAATATTTATTATAAGGCAAATGAGCAAAAGTTTTCAACAGAAAAAGAGGATATTTCCTTCCTCTTTCTAAAAACTGTCAATATTAATTCTAACCTTTTTATTATCTTTAAGATAACTACTAGCTTGAACTAAAGTCCGAATCGCATTAGCAACTTTTCCAGCCTTGCCGATAACTCGACCCATATCGCTTTCTTGAACCATAACTTGAATTAAAAGTTCATCTTCGTTTTCGGAATCGAATTCTTTTACTGACACAGTATCAGGATCTTCTACTAACGATTTAACAATTTCTTCTGTAAGTGCTACTAAATCCATAATTACTTACCTTTTTTCTCATCTGCAAATTTCTTCATGATACCTTTTTTACTTAATAAATTGCGAACTGTATCACTTGGAATAGCCCCTTGACGTAACCATTTAAGAGCAACTTCTTCCTGAATATTTACATTGTCTTCAATCGGGTTATAAGTTCCTACTAATTCGATGTACTCTCCATCTCTTTTAGCCCTAGAGTCACTTGCCACAATACGGTATGTAGGACGTTTCTTAGCTCCCATTCTCGTAAGTCTTAATTTAACTGCCATAATATCCCTCCATTCATTAAAACTACTACTAGTATAACACAAAAAATAATACTGTCAACCTTTTTTTGTTAACAGTATATTTCTTTATTAAAATTACTTATTATCTTGTAAATAATCTTCGGAAACTTCCTGATCGATTGCATTATCGATTCTATCTTCCTCACTATCGACTAAATCATCCCAAGGATCTTCGTTCTCATCGATAGCAATTTTAACCTTAGTGTCTCCCACAAGTTCAATACCAAGTTCTTTTTCGATAGTATAGTGAATCGTGCCATCGATAATTTCCGCTTTTGTACATGTTGGTTGAGAAAGACTCCTAACGATAACCTCTTCCCGTGATGTATCGGAATCGACTTTTCTTCGAACTTGTACTGTTTCCGAATAATTATTATGTTGTCTAACAACTTCTGTTTTCGTATCATCCTCACAAGAATACCAAATATTAACATCATAACTACCATCGATACGAATCTTATCGCCACTCTTAACTCCTTGGAAGTTATGATTAATAACCCAACAACCTAAAATTGTCGTTGGCAAAACTTCCGGTTTGACACTATTAGATGTCGTAATATTCTTTTTACCTTTGCCAATTACTGCTTTAGTAACGATTTCTTTATAAACAGCCATACTTACCCTCCTCTAGTTTAATCTATGCTTTTATCCCATAATATGTGCGAAAAATAAAATATACGAGGATAAGAAAAGAAGTAAAAATTACCTCTTACTAATTTTATACGCTTTTTGATAAGAACCGCTTTTAATATCATCAATCCAATCTTGAGAATCTAGATACCATTTAATCGTCTTGTTAATTCCCTCTTCAAAAGTATAAGTACGATTCCATCCTAGTTCTTTTTCCACTTTACTAGAAGCGATGGCATAACGTAAATCATGTCCCTTTCTATCTTCGACAAAAGTAATTAAATCATCACTTTTTCCCATTTGTGCAAGAATCGTTTTAACAATTGACAAGTTTGGTCTTTCGGAGTGTCCTCCCAAGTTGTAAATTTCCCCAACTTTACCATTACGCACAATAAGGTCAACTCCTACATTATGATCGTGAACATGAATCCAATCACGTACATTTTGACCTGTTCCATAAACTGGAATAACTTCATCATTTAGAGCCCTTGAAATAGTTAGAGGAATAAGTTTCTCTGGGAACTGGAAAGGTCCATAATTATTCGAGCAACGACTGATTGTAACTGGCAACCCATAAGTTCTATGATAGGCCATAACCAACAAGTCAGCACTCGCTTTACTTGTTGAATAAGGACTAGAAGTTTTAAGTGGTGTTTCTTCCGTAAACAATAAATCAGGGCGATCTAAAGGTAAATCTCCATATACTTCATCCGTAGATATCTGATGATACCTTGTAATTCCATACTTAACACAAGCATCTAATAATACTTCCGTTCCAATAATATTAGTCATTAAGAATATTTCCGGATTTTTAATCGAATTATCCACATGTGATTCAGCGGCAAAGTTAATCACTACATCGAATTTTTCTTGTTCAAACAATTGGTTTACAAATTGTCGATCGGTAATATTACCTTGAACAAATTTATAGTTACCTTTTTCATCTAAAGGGCGGATATTATTATAATTACCTGCGTATGTTAAAGCATCTAAACAAACAAAGTAATCATTAGGATACTTCGACGTTACATAATGTAGATAATTACTTCCAATAAAGCCTGCTCCTCCTGTAATAAAATATGTTTTCACTACATTACACCTCCCTTTTTATTCTTTTAATAAT
>CANQDB010000013.1 GCA_947591175.1 uncultured Bacilli bacterium | reverse complement strand
AAGAAGTTCCAACATTAACTGGAATCGTCTCTTGTTTATGAATGTTAGCATTATAACATACTTTATCGCTTGTTATGTTAGCTCCAGATTTTGATTGAAAACAAACAACCGTCTCCTTAGTTAATGTCAAATCACCAGTTACTTTCGTAGTAGGATCACAATCATCACCTTCGCAATAATAAATTGTTTGCCCACTTAAAGGATTATTGGTAGCTTTTGTGGTGATTACCAAATCATATTTAGAAACAACTCCACTAGCAACTTCTGTATTTGTACCCTTCTGAACAGCATTTACTGAAATTGTCGGTTTTGTTTTATCAACTTTAATAGTAGTTGTCTTGGTAGCGGTGTTCCCAACTTTATCTGTGACTGTCAAGGTCACTTGAGTACCTGCAGTTTCATTTTTAATCTCTGGAATATCGACGCTAGAACTAGCAACTCCACTTCCAAAACCATCGGTTTGACCAGTGACACCAATTTTTACATCTGAACTATACCATTCGCTATTATTTCTCGTACCACTAATATTAAAATTAGCATCTGGTTTCGTTTTGTCGATTCGTACATCATACATCTTTACAGAACTGTGATTACCATCGTTATCGACAGCTCGAACTTGAACTCTTTTATTCATATCTGTCGAAAAAGTAAAACGATCGCCACCGACAAGTGTCCAACTGTTTCCACCATCTAAAGAATACTCGTAGCCTTTGATACCAGCCATGTAAGGATTTGTCGCCGAAAACCGTTGATAAACATTTTCTTTTGTCCAGTTATTGTCACTTTGGGGGTAAAAGGCTCCATTTTCATCATTATATTTGATAATAGCATCCGTAATGACAAAGTTACCATTAACACCACAACAACCTGATGGAACTTGAGTTGGTTTATTAATGATTGTTCCATCTTCTTTAGTCGTACAAGTCAAATAGTATTCGTATCGAAAATTATGACCACTATCGTCGAGAGGATAAGCTAAAATTACACTACGATCAGTGTCTTCAGTAACAGTACAAGTGACGTCTTCTTCATTAACTAAACCT
Source organism: uncultured Bacilli bacterium (assembly GCA_947591175.1). GTDB lineage: Bacteria > Bacillota_I > Bacilli_A > RF39 > UBA660 > Faecenecus. The sequence goes on along the minus strand of CANQDB010000013.1, from coordinate 16,890 downwards.
TCGTCTACTAGGAGATGATATGGAATATTATAGCAAGCACAAGAGCCTTGTTCTTCTTGGAATGTGTCTCGATATTGATCGACATAGGCATCAGTTGCTTGTTTGACAATCTTTTCATGATAAGAATACTTTTGAGCTCTTTGAGTAGTAGCAATTTGGGCAACTGAAGGAACAGTTATTCCCATAATAATGCCCATAATTACTAATACCGCTAGTAATTCTACTAACGTAAAACCTTCACTTTGTTTACTTTTTTTCTTTTTATCTTGTTTTTTCATATCATTACCCCAACTATTCTACTCTAATTTTATCGAAAAAATATTATTTTGACAATTACCTTTTTCTTATTCGTAGGCAACTGTTCGTTTACTATAAGTTTCTTTTAGTTTGCTTTCACTTTCTTTAGGATAAACAATTGTCTCTTTATCACCATCAGAAACATATTTAGAAGATTCTATTTGTTTAAAAGCCATCGAAATATCGAATTCTTGACCATTATTATCATAGGCTCTAATACGTTTTAAAAAAGTAGGATCAAAAGAACTACTATATGGAGAGTAATCGGCTTCCCAACCAACTCTTAGAGCAGCTTCAGTTTTGTAAGAATATCCTTCGTAGGTTCCTTCCATAATAAGTGGAAAATTAGCATGAGTTTTCTTATAAGGGGAACCAAATGGAAGAGCTACAATCTTTACATAACGATTAGGAAGTAATTCATCTAATTGTTGATAAACTTTACCGACAACTTCTAGAGTTTTGGCTTCACTAATCTTAGTAAAATCCGGATGTGTCGTCGTATGATTTCCTACGTCATAGCCATGATCGACTAACCAATTTAGAATCTCTTTATTATATTCTTCTTGTTGAAAGAGACCACTATTAACAAAGAACGTGGCTGTGACATTGAAGTCTGGATATTTGGCTTTGTATTCTTCTAAGACTCCGACAGCACAGTTAGGATCAATCTGGAGATTGCCATTTTCATCACGTCCCGTTACTTTGAAGTTATCTTCTCTACCATCGTCGAATGTTAAGACGATGGGACTCTTACCTAGTGGAACATCGATATTTCCATGAATATAGTCATCTAAGCGAATCATACGGTAACCATTTTCATAATAAAATTCCAAGTCCCCACGGAAGGCTTCAGCAGTTCTGTTGTATCCATCTTTATCGACGTTACCTCCAGTATATGATGTTTCAGCACTAGGCTTATCCACAATACCATGGTACATCATGATTGGAATTCTTCCTAATTCGTTAACGTTATTTTCTTTATAAACACTTTCGGGGATCGGTCCTTTGGAAATAACCACTTTAACTTTATCATTTTCTTTTAAAGAAGTTTTTTCTTGTGGTTCCTGACTTATTACTTCGCCCTCAGGTATATCAAAACTATATATTTCTTCGACTTCTAACTCTAGTTTTTGTTCCTTTAAATAAGTTTCTACTTCTTCTTTTGTTTTACCGACAAATGAACTAAGTTCAATAGTCACTTCTTTCTTCGGTAGCAAGAAAATTATTCCAACTAAGAGGACTACTATAAATCCTAAAACCAATAAAACGCGATTCCATCTAATCTTCACAAGTATCACCCTATTATCATTGTACTCCATTTTTTAATAAATTAAAAGAGACACCATATCATTTCTTTAGCATATTTTATAATAGGTGATAGGAATGGGAAAACATAGTCCAATCTGTCGATGTGAAATGTGCAAAGTAAAAAGAAGGTCCTCTTCCTTCTTTCGGTCAATTCTTTTTGCAATTGGTATAGTCGTTTTCTACCAGGCTTTAATATTACTTTTTGTAGCCTCTAAGGCTTTCATCTTTCTCTTAATTTTGGAATTTTTCTTGTTCTTCTTTGGTATCTTCTTTTTGTTTCTTTGAGATCATCTCATTAACATTTTGTAGTCTTTTTAACTCTTGATAAATCGTACGACAAGCAAGGGCTTCATCGTCTTTTAAAACCAATTTATGAGGTATCGAAAGCAAGATAAAAAGGCGTAGTTCTTCTTCTTTTTGCAAGGGGTATTTCGAAGTGTAAACATCGTATAAGGTGGTGTAGTCTAAAGTCGGATCATTTTCTAAATAAAAATAATAAAAGTCATAGATAGGAATATCCATACTGGCTCTATCCCAACTGATAAAGTAACCTTGATCTTTTTCTAAAAAATGCTCTAAAGTTAAATGGTGATGAACTAAAGAAAGTCGTTCTTTTTGTTTTTTAGAGACTAATTTGTACCACTCTTCAAGGTAGTCTTTACTAATTTTTAAGTGTTTATAAATGATACTGATATTACGGATAAGTAAGTATTCGCTAGGTGACATGTAAACATGTTTTTCAATCATTATCTGTAAGTCTTGATAATAGCGAAATAGATAGTCAATCTCCGCATTTTTATCTTCGTAAAACTCTTTAACTCTATCTAAATCAACCGACCGATAAAAGGTCGTTTTATTGTGTAGTAAACTCATTAAAAACACGAGATCTAGAGCCTTTTGTTCTTTAGGGAGAGATACTTCTGCGACATATGGATAAATTTCATAGTTAGAGTTTTCTTGTAAAAGTGGGACAAAGTGATGGAATCCTCGTAAATCTAGGTAATGATATAAGTCTTGTTTCTCTAGATATTTCTTTTTTATAACTAGTTTTTTATCGGTATCTTCGACGATTATGACATTTCCTAATAGACGATATTTTTTAGGATTCAATTGAAAAGAAGCACACACTTCTTTAAGGGGCTTCATTCTTTTTTCGCACATGGAATAATCAATTTACTACCAACTTTGATATCGTCTAAATCGTTGTAATCTTGTAAGCATTCTCTGGTTGTCTTATATTTATCGATAATACTATCCACTGTATCGTTTTCTTGAACTAAGTAGACATAATATGTAGAAAAAGTTTCTTCGGTATTATCGAAAGCACTAAAGATAGAGTTCATACTGGCTTGTTGTGGTGGATTAGGATTGCTATTGCTAGGTACTTCTAGTTTCTCGACTTGTTCTTTAACTTCAACTGGAATTGGAGCACTTTCCATCGTGACTTCTGGTACTTCTTCTAACGACGGTAAAGTTACTGCCTCTCTGATAGGTTCTGATTCTGGGACTTTTTCCACTTCTTTGACATCAACTTCATCTTGGTCTTCCTCTAAAGTAAGATGTTCCATTTCTTCTACTTCTCTTGTTTCTTCTTTTAACTCGAGATTATCGACTGCTATATCGACATGAACCCTTAGAACGTTTTCATTAATAATTTCGTAATAGAAATCATCGATTGCAACTGTGACATCTTTGGTATCGTACTTCTCATCTAATTCGATCGAAACTGGTATTTCTTCAGTAAAATCTTCTTCGATAGTACTAGCTTCAGTCATTTTGTAACGACCATTTACTAATAAATTACCTTCGACTGTATAGGTATCAATTAACTCTAAGGTATGTTCCAAAGAAACTTCAGTCATTTCACCAATCATCGTCCTGAAAGTAATTTCTTTGGTAATAGGAACTATTTTTTTCATCATCATCCTCTTCTTTCTATTTCACTATATGTTAATATTTTAAGAATAGAAGAAAAAAGATCACATAAATTATGTGGTCTCTTTAAGGAATGAGAATAAGACGATACGATGTAATACCAATTCCTCCACCATTCCAACTAAATGAAAACAAACCTATTGTAACATCGTTTTCCCATCCACCTCGAACAAACCAAGGGTTTTTAGCAGTTACGAACACTTCCCAATCGCCGTACCATCCTGCTGTTTCCGATAGAGCATGTCCATAACAAACTTTACCTTCACAAGCGGTTTTGGTTAAATCTGAAGAACCTGAAGTAATATCGGTCGCAGAATACAAATCATAATATTTCAATTCTTTAGGAAAATCGATGCCTTTAGAGAAAGTTGTACCATCACCTAAAGTACCATTAAAACCGGAATTGGTAGTTGCATCAGTTCCACTTCTTGGAAGTCCCTTGTCATCTACTAGTATACCCATGACATATTCCCAAGCACCACCACTCATATCGTAGTTACCATAAATGTTTCCAGTAGTTGAAGCTTTTTGACCCTGAGGAGTTTCATAAGTATTATTACATGTAGCACTTGGGCCACTATCAACTGCGTCACCAGCAATTCCCGTAATATAATTACTACAATTATTAGTATAAACCTCTTTTTCTGTTCCTTGGTAGTTTTCGTTTCCGTATTTTCCATATGCGCTTTGAGATAGGTACGCTATTGCTCCCCACTCGCTATTCTTACTTATATGAGTATCTTCAGTACCGGTTAATCCATATCTATTTTTATATTCATTTGTCATTTTTTGAGATACAGTAAAAGCATTAGCTATTTGAACTTTTCTCCAAGAATAAACATTAGGTTTTATTTGAGGTGTTAAATTACTTGAATCGGTTATATTTTGTCTTTCCATATTACTAAGTTCAAACTTTCCACTCCAAAAGCCTTTTAGTTCTTCGTTCCCAAATTTAAAAGCCGGATGTAACATGTAATTTCCACCATTACTTTGACTTGTATTGTTTAAAAAGTTTACTCCAATTGCCCCAGGCTCTTCTTGAGTTCCACCTGCATAATTTGCAATATTTACATAATCATATTCATATCTTGGAATCCATGTCCACATGGTATTAATAGATTCCATTGGAAGGGCAGTATCATTTTCAATTGCTTCTCCTACACCAAAGTCTAAATCTACAAGCAGATTTGTTTTATCACTTAGTTCGTTTCCATTATATATGTCTTTTACTTGTTGCTCAGTTAATACTTGCTTATATACTTGAGCCTTAGAATAAGATATATTAGCAAATTCGTTACAACTAAATCCTTTAGATGGATTGCTTCCCAAAAAGATAGATTCAGGTGATACTTTCATATTAAATGTTGAAGCATAATTTATTGAATCGAACTTCTCCCCATCAATATAAATTATAGCACTATTTCCATTAAAAACGAAGGCTAGTTCATACCAAACACCTGCTTCTAAGGTTTTATCACTTAGTTTATATTGATATTGAGTTCCATCGTATACATAATATGCAATTTTTTTATCTTGTCTTAAACGAATCATAAATCCTGCAGATTCAGCATTTCCTAAAATAAAAGCCACCTTGTTAATATCTTCTGGAAATTGTTCTATTCTAAATCTTGTAATCATGGTAATAGTTTGTCCAAAATCAACATTTTCAAGGCCCAAATCAATACCATCATTAATTCCATCGGTTGTAATATAATCTTTGGGACGTTTAGTTTCTTTGAAATCATCTATATTAAGTTGAACAACTAATTTGGATTTATCACTTAATTCCTTGCCAGCGTACATATCTTTTACTTGTTGTTCTGTTAATACTTGTTTATATATTTCAGCTTTAGAATAAGTAATATTCATAAATTCGGAATGAACTGTTGTATTGTTAGGATTTGCTCCTATGGCAATAGGTTGAGGTGACTTTAACATATCGAAGGTTGAAGTATACGTAATAGTATCAAATACTTCTCCATTAACGTAAACAATAGTTTTATTTCCATTAAAAACAAGAGCCATTTCATACCAAGTTCCTATATCTAAAGTATTATTACTTACTTTCACTTGATAACCTGTACCATTATGTACATAATATACTATCTTTTTATCAGTAGTTCTAAATCGTATCATCATTCCAGCATTTTCAGCATTTCCAATAATAAATCCTAATTCAGATGAAGGCATACTTTCGATTTTAAATCTTACAACAGCCGAAAAAGTTTTTCCAAATTCAACATTTTCAAGTCCTAAATCAATATAATCATTCACTCCATCTAAAGTAATTGTATCTCCGTTGGATTGTACTCCTTGATCATATGTAGCATGATTGTTTTTCCCTGATACATCTCTTACGATAGATTGGTCTAATGTTACAGCATTACCCCACCATTGTTCTCCATAACTATACCACTTGCCATATCTATTGGCTTTTCTCCATACTTGATTATCTTCATCATAATATACTGGAATTAAGCCATCCGTTAATTCAGGTCTATTGGCTCCAACTGGATCTTCATAGATTGTTACATGTATTGTTCTTGTATTACTTCCTATATTTCCATTTTTATCTATGGCAAAATATTTTATTATATAGTCTCCAAAACTTTTTGTATTATAACTTCCAAATGTTAAGACTGGAAGTTCCGTTCCTAATTCATCTGTTGCGCTTGCCCCTTCATCGGTATAACTTTCTCCAACATATAGATTTACTTCTTGTTCTCCATTTAGAGTAACAACTGGCGGAGTACTATTTACTTGCACTACATTTACAGTTCTAGCTGCTACTCCTTTGTTTCCTCTACTATCTAAAAGTTCATAGTAAATTATATATACGCCTTCTCGATTGGTATCTACTTCCGTTGCTTCTTGATTCTTTATTCCATCAAAATATTCATATCTCTTTGTTACTTGTTCCTTGGTTAAACTATCGACGTTATCACTTACACTTTCTATTCCTGGATCCGTAAACTCTTCTCCTTTTTTAACTGTCATTACTTTGTCGCCACTTAATTTGATAGTTGGCGCTATATAATCTTCAAAAGCATAAGCTTTGGATTCTTCTGCTACTACTTGTACTTTTCCTTTCCAAGTCTTCCCCATTGCTTCGTTTCCGGTATTTTCATCTAACCATATTCTTAACTCATAAGTATCTTTTTGTAATCCATCTAAAGATACATTATCTTTTATTACAAGGTCATTTAAATTACTTATAGTTCCTTCTTCTCCTTGTTTCTTTAATTCATACTTTAAACTACTTCTATTTAAAGTATTACTTTCATCTTCGACTATACTTATTTGATATTTTGCTGCAATATCTCCTTTATTTTCGACACTAAAATTGAAAGAATCTAAATTCTGCCCTTCTTCATCTTTCATTGGATAAGTATTCTTTAAATAGATAGCTCCACTTTCTTCTTGAAAAGTTACTTGAAAGATTCCAGTTGCTAAATCATTTTGTTTTTCTCCTACTTTCGAATACATAAAGAAAGCATAACTTGTCCCTACTAGTAAAAGAAGAGAGAACATTATAGAAAAATACCAAGTTATTTTCTTCTTTGTACTTATTTTTTCCACATCCATCAAACTCCTTTACAACTATTAGTTTTCATCAAAAAAAGCTTTATTATACGAACAGTTATTATATAACTTAATGATACCTGTTTTCCGTGTATAAGTCAATTGCACTATAAAAATTTGAAACCTTTAAAGTTTCACTTTACGTGAAATATTTTCCATCTAGTATATATCTATTATAAGTCAAACATACCCCCCCCAGTCAAGGGTTTTTGCACTAAAAAAATATATAGATTTGCTAGTTTATTTTGCAAAAAGTAGGATAAATTAATGTGTAAATGTATAAAGACTCAAAGCCTATTTAATGCTGCATAACCCCTATTACTACTCTAAAGGAACGATTAGATTCTCCTTCTCCAGCTTCACCATTGACACGGAAAATACCAGAGGTACTATGACCCGCTGAGCCACCACGACCAATCCAAGGCTTAGCAGAAGTTAAAGCTTCGTATGTATCTCCATACCAGCCTGACGTTTCAGATAAGGCCTGGCCGTAACATACGCCTTCATCACAAGCTATGTTCGAATGAGTAGACTTATACAAATCGTAATATTTTGCTTCAGGTAAAGGTTTTAAATTATCAAAACCAGCATTTTTTACAAGTGGTAATTCATCACCAAATGCGGCCATCATAAATTCGTGAGTACCTCCCGCCATGTCGTAGACTCCTGTAATATTTCCTGTTGTTGACGTAGTCTGGCCTTGAACTGTTTCATATGATTCTCCACATTCTAAAGTTCCTGTTTGAGTCTCACAATTGTTGACAGCAACTTCTTTATCTACCCCTTGATAATTATCATTGCCACGCTTACCATATATACTTTGTGATAAATAAGCAACGGCACCCCATTCACTATTTTTACTCATATGAACATCGTAAAAAGTACTTTGGGTAAAACCATAAGTTTCATAATTAGTAGTTTGCATATCTCTAGCATGGTAGAAACAAGTTGCAATTTTTATTTTTGACCAAGGTAGAGCATTGGGTTTGATTTCTACTTCTTCAGTAGCGCTGGCACTAGGTTCAAACTTGCCATACCATAAACCTTCTAAATCATCCAAACCAAACTTGAAGGCTGGGTGCAAAATATAATCTTTAGTTGTACTTGGGTTAGTTCCTTTTAAAAAGTTTATCTCGATTATTCCGGGTTCTTTTTCTGTTCCGTTGGCATAATTTTCAATCGAAACATAATTGTATTCGTATCTTGGTATCCACACCCACATCGTATTGATATCAGAAAGAGGTATTTCAGTTCCTGGAGAGGCTGTTTCATAAAAAGACCTTTGATCTTTTATAACTGTTACAGCATTGGCCCATTCTTGTTTACTATAGTTGTACCACGTTTCTTTTAGGTTAGCTTTTTTTATTATACCATCTTCATAAATAACAGGTATCATACCATCAGTTAAAACTGGGGCATTAGCATTGGTTCCATCATAGTCAATAATATTTTCTTGAGTTCCTTCAACAATTATTTTTCCGTGAAAATGTTTACCTAAAATTTCATTACCACTTTCTTCTTTAAGCCATAGTTTTAAAGTGTAAGTTTTACTTTGGTTGGGTGATAAATATCCTGTTGCCAAAGTATAATTTGTACTTTTAAGCTCGCTCAGTAATAGAGGGTCTCCTTCGTCTATACTTATTTTTAAGTTTTCATAACTTAATAATTTTTCAAGGCAGTTGTCAGCTTGAATCAAGGCATAATCGTTCTCAAGTAATACCTTGTAACTTGCTCCAAGCGAACCTGTATTTGTAACAGTAAAAGTATAAGGTTCTTGTTTTAAGCCATCTTCATCACTCATGGGAAAAGCATCATTAACATTTAATAATTTGTCTTCATCATCGTAAGAAAGTTTTAAAGTGCCTACTTCGACTACGTTACTTTCTTGCTGTTTAGAAACAACGGTAATGTAAGCATAACTACTCCCAATAAAAACAAAAAGAAGTCCCAAAAAGCAAAGACATAGAACACACAATTTGGATTTTAGGATTGCTTGTGTATCCACCATCTTCACCTCTATTCTCTTATCTTTAATTATAGAGTTTTTTTGTCCCTTAGTCAAATAAAGAAAAAAGCTCTCTATGATGAGAACTGATAAGTTTTTATTTTGCTTCTAATCTTGTTATTACTATATTTTAAATTTTCTTTTTGGTTAAGAGATTCTTTGATTTCTTCAAGCAAGTGACTATCTTCTTTAGAAAAATAACCTTGATCTAATAAGTAGTAAGTGGTACCTGCTAATCTTGGGTAGCATTCTAAATTAGGTGTTGGCACTTTTCCCTCTTGAAAACCTTGTTCTAACGCGGCATCAAAAAGAAAGTAATCCCATACCCGAATGAGTTTTTGAGGTTCACTCGTCAAATACCAACTATCTTTAAAGGTGGAGCCATGCCTTTGAAAAATCTCTTTAATATAAGCTTGGCGAACGAGAATTTTTTCTTCAGTTTTTAGATAATCCCATTCGTTGGTAAGGCGAATCATATCGTTCACGACAGTGATAAGATCATTGCTACCGTACTTAGATCTTGTTTTCATTAAGAACTCTTGAAGGTGAGGAACTAAATGTTTGCTTAACGATAAAATATCTTCTTTGGCCATAACATCTCTTAGACCTTGGCAAACCTCAATCAAAGTTTCTTCATCTTGTAAGTATTCCTCCATACCGATCTGTTCATAAGCCAAATAATAAAAGCGAACTCTAGATATTAAGTCTAGCTCTATTTGTTCTTTCATTAGTTACTACTCCTTTTTTATTGTGAAACAGGCTGTGATAAATATCATAATACTGGTCTACTAGGATAAACTCAATATCTTTTTTAATTTCGTCTGGTATTTCATCCAAATCTTTGCTGTTTTCTCTTGGAATAAAGATTTTTCTTACTCCGCCACGATGAGCCCCAATTGTCTTTTCTTTAAGGCCTCCGATTGGTAGAACTTTACCACGTAAAGTCATTTCCCCAGTCATAGCGACTTTGGTACTTATTAGTGTTGGTGAAAAGAGAAATCAAGGTCGTCGTTAAGGTTACACCGGCACTGGGGCCATCTTTTGGAATGGCTCCTTCGGGAACGTGAATGTGAATTTCGTTTTCCACAATTTTACGATATGGTATATGGAATTCATCGGCATGACTTTTAATGTAACTAAACGATAGCATTGCGGATTCTTTCATAACGTCACCTAAGGATCCCGTTAAAATCAAGTTTCCTTTACCTTTAAACAAAGTGGCTTCAATCGGCAATAAGTCTCCACCATAAATAGTATAAGCGAGTCCATTGACAACTCCAATGGAACCCTTGGTATCACTTTCGTTATAAATAAATTTCTTTTTACCTAAATAGTTCTCTAAGTTTCGATTGGTTAAAACGAAGTTCTTCTTTTTCGAAGATACTTTTTCCATGACCATTTTTCGTAAAATGCTAGCAAGTAATCTTTCTAGTTCACGAACTCCTGCTTCTTTTGTATAGTTTCTAATAATTGTCAAAATTACTTTAGAGTCAATTTTAACTTCGTTTTCAGTTAAGCCGTGTTCTTTTAATTCGTTAGGAATCAAATGATTTAAGGCAATGTCTTGTTTTTCGTATTCCGTGTAACTTGATAGTTCGACAATCTCTAAGCGGTCGCGTAAGGCTTCGGGGATTTGATCTAAGTAGTTAGCTGTTGTAATAAATAAAACTTGCGATAAATCGTATTCTTCTTCGATATAGTGATCGACAAAGTTTTTGTTTTGTTCAGGGTCTAAAACTTCAAGCAAGGCACTAGCAGGATCTCCTTTGATGTCTTTGCGCATTTTATCGATTTCGTCAATAATAAAGACAGGGTTCGAAGTTCCAGCCTTCTTCATACCTTGAATAATAAGACCGGGAGCGGCTCCTACATAGGTTCTTCTGTGTCCCACAATTTCTGCTTCATCGTTTACGCCACCGACGGAGATTTTGGTACTTTTTCGATGTAAACTTTTAGCAATACTTTTGGCCAAAGTTGTCTTACCAACGCCAGGAGGACCAACTAAACAAAGAATTGGACTTTTTAAATTATTCGTATGTTGTTTAACGGCTAAATACTCTAAAATACGTGTTTTTACAACTTCGAGACCGTAGTGTGTCTCATCCAAACTATTTTTTACTTCCTGTAAATTAGTACAATCGACGGTAAAATTATTCCATGGTAAATCTAAGAACCAGTCTATGTAATTCTTAATCATACCCATTTCAGGGGAATTAGGATTCATCGTTTCGTACTTGGAAAGTTCCACAAAAAGACGTTTTTTAACTTTGTCATTACATTTTAGATTTTGAATCTTTTTACGTAGTTCTTCAACTTCCGAATCTTTATCGTTAATATCCCCTAGTTCTTGTTTAATAAGACGGATTTTTTCCCGTAAAACGAATTCTTTTTGTTGGTCATCTAATTCTTTGGATAAACGCTTATCGAGATCTTGCTCTAGTTTTAAGATTTCGACGTCGTGATGCATGTCGTCTAAGAGCATTTCCGCACGACGAAAAGGATTTACTTCTTCAATATATTCTTTTTTTCTACTTAAATTACCTGGAAGACTAAGAGCAATTAAATCGGTTAATTCATAGATGGAGTCAACTCCTCGTAAAGATGAGAGTCCACTATTGGAAGCATATGGTACTTCTTTAATATAATTATCTAATTCTCTTAAAAGAGTTCTAACATAGGCTTTTTCTTTGTTGACATCGATGGCATCTTCCGTGACACTTTTTAAGGTTGCTTCAAAGAGGTCATCTTCCTTAGTAAAGGTTTCGACTATGGCTCTTGTTTCACCTTTAATAATAACTCTAGTTTTACCATTAGGCATATCCATCTTCATCTTTATTTGACCGATAACTCCCATTTTTGGAAGTTCTAAAATATCGGGATCTACTTCTAAAGGATCTTTTGGTAAAACTAGTAGAATGTGTCCTTGGTAATAGGCTTCAGCAAGGGATAAAAGTTGTTTCTCTTCGAACGTTTCAAATTCGATACGAATCTCACTACAAGGAAATAAAATAACGTTTCGAAGAAGTAACACCGGTAAATTTGTTTTCACTATTCATCCCTCCCTCGTGATGTTTACTATTATAAACGCTTGATATAAAAATGCAAGCAAAAAAAGAAGGAAATTTTTGGGTTCCCTTCTCTATTTGTTAGCTTCTTTTAAAAGTTCTACTACTTTACGCATTTCGAGGTCATATTGAACCATATCTAGACCACCAAATAGTTGTAAAAATTGATCTTTCGGCATTTGATATTTGTCAGCCAAAGTTTGGGCTTCTTTATCGGCTTCTTCCTCACTAACTTCGATTTTTTCAAGGTTCATAATCTCTTCCATCATCAAGCGATATAAAACATTTTTATAAGCCTTTGGCTCCATTTCATGATGTAAATCTTCATGAGTTGATTGGGTATATTTATAGAACATATCTAAAGTGATACCTTGCATTTTCATTTGTTCTTCGAATCTACCCATTAGACGATGAATTTCTTCATCGACCATTTCTTCAGGAATATCAACTTCAACTTCTTTAGAAACGGTATCTAGTAAGTCATCAATATATTTATTTTCAAGGTCAGCTTCTTTTTGGGCTTTGATATTAGCTTCGATTTCTTTCTCAAGAGCATCTTTAGAGTTAACTCCTTCCATACCTAAGTCTTCAAAGAATTCTTCGTCTAATTCACGTTGTTCTTTGGCTTTCACTTCATTTACTTTTACTTTGAAAGTTACCTCTTGACCTTTTAAGTCATCCTTTGGATAATCTTCGGGGAAAGTAACTTTGATTTCTTTTTCTTCATCTTGTTTCATTCCGACAAGTTGTTCTTCAAAACCTGGAATAAAGGTGTGGCTTCCTATTTCAAGCGAATAATTCTCACCTTTACCACCTTCGAAAGCCACTCCATCTTTGAAGCCTTCGAAATCAATTATAGCAACGTCTCCTTCTTCGACTTTACCATCTTTTGTAACAAGTTCCGTATAACGTTCAAGTAAATGACCAATTTCGTGATCGATTTCTTCTTTAGTTACTTTAGCCTCTTCTTTCTTTACTTTGAAACCTTTATATTTTTTGATTTTTACTTCTGGTTTCGTAATAATCGTGAAAATAAAAGTAACACCATTTTCATCGATTGCTTTTAGGTTAACATCAGGTTGCACGACTGGTACTAGTTTGCTATCTTCTAAAGCCTTCGTATAAGCATCTTGTAAAACCAAGTCTGCGCCATCCATAAATAGAGATGCTTTTCCATATTTTTTCTCATAGATATTACGCGGTACTTTACCAGGACGGAAACCATCGACTTCTACTTCTTTGACTACCTTTTTAAAAGCTTTGTCAAGAGCACTTTCCCATTCTGTTCCTTCAATTGTAACCTCAACTTCATGTTTATTTTTATTTACTTTTTTAGTATCTTTTGTTTCTTCTTCTTTCTTTGGCATAATAATCTCCTTCCAATACAGGTATAGTATACCCTAAAAAGCATGACATGACAAGAAAAAAGTGAATAGAAAAAAGAGGCCAGGCCTCTCTATTTTCTAATTATTCAGTTACTTTCTTTTTTGATAAACATATTCATCTATACCAATTTGGTGATATGGTTCTTCTTGATGATTTTGTAAACTCCAAAAAAAGAATAAAAATGGAAGTGAAAAACAAGTTTGAACTTTTTGGTTATCTATTTCTAATATATAATCTTGACCTTGTAAAGATATTTTCCATTCATTATTTTGTTCTTTATCATTTGAAATAGAACTCTTTTCATCCTGTGTTAAATAATAGTAAAGTTCACTAAATGAATAATAAACATCTTTATCTTCTGAAGTTATTAAAAAAGAATGATTTGATTTATCTTTATTAATGATTGTCCACGTAATACTATTATCTTCATCATAATTTATTTCCAATGTTTCATCTTCGCGCTTTAATAAAATAATGTCGTTTTCTTGTCTTTCAATCTCAATCATAACTAAACTACTCCTCTATTTCTTTTAGATAATCCATAAATTCTTTAGGAGGATCCACCTCGTAAAAAATCTCTTTTTTAGTAATTGGATGACAAAAGCGAATGCTTTTGGAATGAAGAAATTGTCCAAACTCGGATGTATTCTTCTTGTTACCGTACATAGGATCATTATAAACTGGGTACCCGATGTAGGAAAGATGTACTCTTATTTGGTGGGTTCTACCAGTTTCTAGTTTACACTCTATTAACGTTTTATTGACATTGGGATAGCGTTTTAAAACGCGGAAATGAGTAATTGCTTTCTTACTGTTTTCATCGGTTACTTTCATTTTTTCTCTGTTATTAGGGTCTCTTCCAATCGGAGCATCAATGGTACCTGTACTATGAGGAATAATTCCATCGACTAAGGCAAGATAAAGACGTTCCACTTCCTTATTCTTAATCATGTTGGCTAGTAGTTCATGTGCTTTATCGTTCTTGGCTACTAACATAACGCCTGAGGTATCTTTATCTAAACGATGGACAATACCTGGGCGAAGCGGATCTTTATTACTTAACGAAAAACGATACAAAAGAGCATTAACTAAAGTACCATGGTAATTACCGGGAGCAGGATGCACAACCATACCACTTTTTTTATTGATAATCAAAAGATCATCATCTTCATAGACGACATCGATTGGAATATTTTCCTTTTCGATAGTCATCTCTTGATTTAAATCTTCGCAGGTAGTGATTTTATCCCCTACCTGGACTAAGTAACTTGATTTAATCTCTTTATCATTTACTTTTACTTTACCTTCTTTAATAGCAGTTGCGATCTTACTACGACTCATATCTAGTTCTTTGGCTAAATATTGATCTATTCTAACATTTGCTTCTTCTACTACTTTTTCCACTTAATCTCTCTCCCTATCATTTCTATTATTAGTAAGAAAACACTTACAACTAAACAAATATCTGCTAAATTAAAGACTGGAAAATCATACGAAAAAATCTTAAAATCCAAGTAATCAATCACATATTGATAAGCAATGCGGTCAACTAGATTTCCAAGTAAACCACCCATAAATAAACCATATGAAATAGTTGAAAGATGCGAAAACTTCTTTTCTTTAGCCAAATATTGATTTAGTAAAATAATAACAATAACACTAATAATAGTTAAAATCCAAGTACTATTACCTAATATTCCCCAGGCTCCACCTGTATTTTCAACATAACTAATCTTAAAAAATGAAGGAATGACCGTAATTGGTAAAATTCCTTGATTATTGATAATCAATTGTTTTATTAATTGATCTAATAAAAGGACTACTAAGGTTATACCATAAATATGTTTTTTCATGTCTTTTCTCCTACACCTAAATTATATCGAAAAGAAAAGACCCTAACAAGATGTTAAGATCTTTTTCTTGGATAAATTGACTTTTGTAAAGGTGCTTTTCCTAAAGAATCTACACTTTCAGTATCGAGAGTTGGACTTGCGACCATTTTACTTATTTCAGTGATTATGTCAGCGTCTTGTTCGAGACGTTTTGGAATAATCGTTTGTTTTTTAGCAGCTTTGACAACAAGATCTGTAAATCTACTTTCAAAATCTACTTCACCAAAAGTTAAAACTGGCATACCTTGGATATTATTTAAATGTGATTGACATTCTTTTTCGTAATATTCCTTAGCTAAATCTTGGAGACTTTCAACAATTGTTTCTGAACCTGGATAAGGATTTTGTTGGAGAGTAATGATTTCATTATAAATACGTCTTAATAAACTATCACTTAAAGCCCAGTTTTCTTGTTTAGTAGAGGTAGTTTTAGTTTCTTTCTTTTGGACTTTAATTTCTTTTTTAGATTCCTTTATTTCTTTTGGAGAAATCTTACCTAAAAAGATTTTGTTTAATAACGTCTTTGTAAAATTATTTTTTTCATTAAAGTCTTTTTTTAACTCACTCATACAAAAGCCAGTTAAGGAAAGAGTTATTACAGCAGTCATTATAAGTAAAGAAAGAGAATTTAGACTAAATGCTGCAATAAAGAACAAGAGACTTATACAAATAGTACTAAGATGTAAAATGTTAGCAAGATGATTTAAATCATTGATAATTGATTTAGCTTTTTTCTCTTTATTTTGTTTTTCAACAATTTGTTTTCTTGTCAAAAATAATTTTTTATCAAACTCATCTTTTTCGTCGATATCTTTTTGTTTAGTTGCTTGAATTTTAAAGACTTTTTGAATTTCTTCCATTACAAATGGTGGCAAAGGTTTATTTTCGTTTATGTGATTTTTTATTTCCTCTTGGATAGCTTTGAAGTCAGCTTCAGACACGGATCTTTCATTATATTTTTGATAAATCAATTGAAAGAAAGCTTTATCTTGTGGGTCGGTACAAGGTAAAAAGTGATAATTAATTACACGATGTACAGGATCAGTAAAATCATAGTCATTTTTTTCAAAGTGTAAAGTATTATTTTCAAACGAAACTTTTTTATAATTTCCACATTCGATTCGATTAGTAAAAAACCCTTCAAGAGGAGTGGTAGTTCCACGCATTAATCTAGAACCAAACAAAAAGTTATATTCAAAACGAAACATCCTACCATCTTCGGTTATTAATATATAAGCGTCATCTCTTCTTTCATCAATTTTTAAGTCCATAAGTATCCCCTTTTTTTTTGACTTTTCATATTATACAACTTTTGAGTTTTAAAGTCAAAGAAAAAACGACCGATGTTAATCCTTTTTTAAAATGTATACGCATCATTAGTTAAAATGTATACATAATTATGTTGTATAATATCTCACTG
>CANQDB010000012.1 GCA_947591175.1 uncultured Bacilli bacterium | reverse complement strand
ATATAGAATCGACTTATATGAATGGCCCCTTTCAAAGAGAATTAGCTTATTCATCTAGTGATACTGAATCACTTCTTTGGGATTTACTATTTTTCCTTTTAAAGGAAGTCTTTTATTAATGGGAATACTTCTTTTAGTTAAGTTGATTTTAGAAAATAGGAAAAGAGAAGTTTTAACTAATAAATTTATTTTAGAGAGGTACTTAAATGATTTTTCTTATAAAAGAAGAAAAACTATCTCTAAAAAAGAAGAAATGTATAGGGATTGTAAGCATATTTTCAAGGTAAAGGGGACTTATTGGAGTGAGAAAAGTTATCTAAAGAAAGTGTTTGAGAAAAAATAATTAATAAAAAAGTGCCAAGTTAGTGTAAAGTACGTTGACAAAGAAAAAATCGATAGTTTATGATTATAATGAAGCCAAAATATGAAAGTTAGGGGGAATAAAGTATGGATAAAGAAAAAGATACTAAAAGAATTGTGGCTATCATTTTAGTCTTGATTGTTATTCTAGCTATTTTTATTGGAATACGCAGTTGTAGTAAGCCTGAAGAAGAAATAGAACCGACACCAACTCCTGAAGTAACACCAGAACCAACTCCAACGCCTACACCAACACCAAAACCTAGTACGAATAATCAACCAACGACACAAAATAATCCTAGTACGGAAAGTACAGAAGAAGTTGAGGCAACACCAGTTGTCAATGAAGTGGTTGTAAAGCCCGCTGAAGAGGAACCTTCTTATTCGATGGATGATTTAGAAGCTTTGTATTTAGAGGCTGATGACCTTTCTAAAACTTTGGGTGGCTCTAAAGAACTTAAGTTCATTGAACAATTTGAAGCCCTTGCAAATGATTTAGCAACTGCTAATGAGAGAGCAAGAGACCTATTATATGGTGAAGGACTTGTTAGTCAAGAAGATATTAATAGTGCTTATGACGAAATTAAATCTTTAATGGATGCAATAAACCAAAAGATTAATGAGTTAGAAAAAATTGCTCAAGAAGCTATGAAAGAAGCTGAACGAAGAAAGTCGGTCGAAAATGTAACAGCAGTTAAGGATGCTCTTGCGGCACTTCCTGAATCAGATGAAGTGAAAACAGAGTTGACTACATCTTTAGCAGAAAAAAATTTAGAAGATGAAGCAAAGAAGAATGCCTTTGTAGATAGTTATGAAACTCTAGTAGCTGTTTTGACTAATAAGGAAGAAAAATACAATGATGTTACAACAATTTATCTCGATCAAGATATTGTAATTGATGAAACTTTGATTGAATCGTTAAGCGATGAGTTACAATCAGAACAATTTAAATTAGATTTTACTGGTAAAACTGTAAAAGTGGATATGAGTGCGTTACCAAGTGATTCGAAACTTGATGCTGCACCGGCTATCAAAATTGAAAATGTTACTTATGAACATGGTGTTTTAATTGAAGAACTTGCTATTGAAACAGCTGAAACTGAAGGTACAAGACTTGTTGTTTATAATTCAACGGGTGTAGCTATTAAAAATCCAAGTGTTATTGGGCCTGAATCTGTATCTGGCGAAGAAGTTGTCAATACTTTAATTGGAATAGATGTTAATGGAAGTACTGTTACTTTAAAAGGAAAAGTTGCTTTCAAAAATGTTGGAACAGGTGTCAAAGTACATAAAGATCCAGTCGGAGAAGTAGCTCTTGCTCAAGATGCTAAACTTACAATTGGTAGTCAAGCTTCGATTACTAATGAAACTGAAACTAAAGAACAGGCAACAATAGTACTTGAAAACAAACAGGAGCCAGATAATAAAAATGCTGTTAATGATAAATCTGGAAAATTACATTCGACAGAACCAACTGGTGAAGATGTAGTTACGACATATTATTATGTTGACGAAAAACTTGCTACAGTTGGATTACAAGGTTCGAGAGTAGGAAGTGCAGAACTTAATTTTGAACCAAGTGTAACAATTCTTTCTCTTGAAGAAGAAAATCAAATGAATTTAGTTGTTACCCTTCCGGTTCCAGAGACTACGGAAGAAACAAATCTTATTGCAGAAGATTTGGAAACAGAAGTAGATGATGTTGAAGAAGAACTTCCTTTAGATGAAGAAGAAACTGAAGATAATTTAGGTGATACTGAAGAACTAGAAGAAGAGGAAGAACAACAAGATGAAACTTTAGAATCTGAAACAGTTGATGGTGAACTTGAAGAAGAAGTTCTTGCAACTGAAGAATAAAAAATTCCAAAAGAGTTCAAAAATCGGACTCTTTTTTCTTTGCAACGAAAAGAACCTATGATATAATTGGAAGAGAATAGGGGATGTGTGATATGCTCGGTAAAATAGTTAGTATTGTCGATAGTACAGTTACCGTCAAATTATCGATTAATATCGATAATCAAGTGAATCTCGTCAATTTACATGTCGTGTTAGAAGATGGCGAAACAAAGATTGTTGGAGAAATCGAAGATATCGATCAAATAAATGCTAAGATTAATATCGTCGGGGAATTTGTAAATGGTGTTTTCTTACCAGGATTTTCAAAGAAACCTGCCTTTAAATCTACAGTTCGTTTAATTAAACAAGATGAACTTGCTTTAATATTAGGTGATAGTAATGTAAATGGTGACCATAAAGTCATTCCTTTAGGTTTCTCGACAGTTTACCAAAATTATCGTATTAATGTAGGAGTCAACGCCTTCTTTAGTGCACACTTTGCCATTTTAGGTAACACTGGAAGTGGTAAATCTTTTACTGTTTCGCGTCTTTTACAAAATATTTTCTCTAATCCTAAATCTTTACCGATTAGTGCTAACATCTTTATTTTTGATGCCTATGGTGAATATACCAATGCCTTTCAAACAATCAATAAGATATCTCCCCAAATTAACTATAAAAACTATACGACTAATACTGAGTATCCAGATGGTGAAGTATTACAAATTCCACTTTGGTTACTTAAAACCGACGATATTGCTCAACTATTAGGAGTTACCACTCCTATGCAGTTACCTATCATCGACAAAGCTTTGAAATTGGTGACAGTTTTAAAAGATACTAATGAAGACGTCATTAAATATAAAAATAATATTATTGCTCGAGCTATTATGGATATCTTGTTAAGTGGTAAAGAATCAGTTAAGATCCGTGACCAAATAACAGCGGTGTTAACTAGCTTCAATACGAAAGATTTAAATTTGGAAAGTCAAATTGTGCAACCGGGATATACACGTAGTTTAAAACAGTGTATCTTTGTTGATAATAGTGGTAAGATGCAAGAAATGGAAACGGTCGTTTCATTTATCAATCAATATATAGTGGATGGCCTAGATTATAAAGACCCGGATGGAACTATTCCTTACACTTTAACGGATTTACAAAATGCCCTAGATTTTGCTCTTATTTCTGAGGGAGTCTTACAAAGTGATAAAGTGTTCGATTACGCTAATATTTTATCGGTTCGTTTAAGAAGCTTAATAAATAGTTCGGCTAGTGCTTATTTTTCATATCCGAAAATGATTAGTCGTGACGAATACATTCAAAAATTAGTTTTAAGTTCGACAGGTCAAAAGGCCCAAATAGTAAACTTCAATATTAACAATGTCGACGATAGAATGGCTAAAGCGATTACAAAGATTTTGTCGAAATTGCTATTTGATTATGCGACGGAAACTAAAGCGAGAGCTAAAATGCCTTTTCACATTATTATCGAAGAAGCCCATCGTTATGTTCAAAAAGACCAAGATGAAGAAGTGTTAGGTTACAATATCTTCGATCGTATTACTAAAGAGGGACGAAAGTATGGAGTTCTATTAGGTTTGATTACCCAAAGACCTAGTGAGTTAAGTGAAACCTCGATAAGTCAATGTTCTAATTTCATTATTTTAAGGACACTTCATCCAAAAGATTTGGAATACATTCGTAATATGGTACCAAATATGAGTAGTGCAATCGTCGAACAGTTGAAAACTTTGCAACCGGGTAATTGTATCGCTTTTGGAAGTGCTTTTAAAGTACCGGTGGCGATGAAAATTGAAAGACCTAATCCTGAACCTTTAAGTAATAGTGCCAACATTGAAAAAACTTGGTTTGAAAGATACGAAGTACAAGGTTTTGCTCCGACTCAATCGGTGGCTAATACTTTTGGAACACCTTCGGCGACATCTCCTGGGGCAGGTGTTGGGGTTGGAAGTAGTAATCCAGTAGGTCGTGCATAAAAATGTTTCTAAAATGAAAAAACTATGTTACAATATAGATAGTAGGAAAAAATATGGAGGGATAAATTATGGCATTAGATAAATTAAAAAACTTTTTTGGAGTAGAGGGTGAAGGCGAAGAAGTAGTTGAGCCATCTACAGGCGATGATGAGTTTTATCAAGCACCTAGAACAACAGTCGATGGTGTGCAAGGAAATAAAATGATGTTGTTAGAACCACGGGCGTATTCGGAATCTCAACAAATTGCCGATTACTTAAAAAATCGTAATGCAGTGGTTGTCAATTTAAAGAGAGTGACACCTGATCAAGCAAAAAGAATCGTTGACTTTTTAAGTGGTACCCTTTATGCTATCGGTGGAGATTTACAAAAGTTAGGTGGAGGTATATTCTTGTGTACACCGAATAATGTTAATGTAGAAGGAAAGATCTCTGACGATACGGCAACTAATAGAAGTAGCAAAGGTAAGAAAGAACAAAAAGAAGACGAAGATTTTAATTGGTAAGAAGTAGTTTTCCCCTTAAGAGGTGAAGAAAGATGGAAAAATTCAGTCGTGAATTTAATGGTTATAATAAACGCGAAGTTAATCAGTTCTTGAATAATACGATTACGGAGTTAGAAGGAATTATTCAAAAAGGTCAGGCTAGGGATGCAAAAATGCAACAACAAACTCAAGTTATCGAAGAACAAAATAGAAGACTAGCCCAACAAAATACAATTATTCAAGATTTAAATAACCAATTAGTTCACTATAAATCCATCGAAACTACTTTACAAAAAGCTATTTATAATGCTGAAGAAGCAAGCAGTAATATGAAGAGAATGGCTCAGGAAGAAGCAAATTTGATAATTGATGAAGCTAAACAAAATGCATCTCGAATTGTGAACGATGCTTTGATAAGAGCTGAAAAGATAGAGATGAAAACCGATACGGCGGAACGTAATTTACGTATTTTCAAGAATCGGTTAAAGGCAATTGTCGAACAACAAGAAGCAGTCGTGCAAGAGATAGAAGTTTTAGAATTAGAAGATTAAGGATGAGGTATCATCTTTTCTTTTTTAAAGGGTGGTCTTATGGATAAGAAAAAGGTAATTTTAATTGTTCTTTTAATTGGACTTGGAGTTTGTCTTGGAGTGGCAGGAGCTTTTTTGTTTCCTAAAAAAGAAGAATTAGAAGAGGAAAATCCAGTAGATGATCCTATTTTACATTGGAATGAATCAATGGAAGTAGGAGTGTACGAAAAGGCCATGGCGTCATCTTTTGTTTCAATCGAAGAGGGCGGAGTTATTGAAGATTACGAAATCGATACAACCCAGTTAGGAGAACATGAAGAGGTATTACATTATGAAGACGCAAATGGTAAAAAGTATAAAACTACTTTTAAGGTAACTGTTAAAGATTTAGAGGAACCCTTAATTGGTGTTGGTAAGACTTATACTTTTATTAAAGGAAGTAGTCGTGGTCTAGATGAACTTATTATGTGTGCCGATAATTATGATCCTGATCCACTCTGTGAAATTCAAGGAGAATACGATTTAAATAAGTTGGGTTCATATGATGTAGTTTATTATGCAAAGGATTCTAGTGGCAATGAAGCAAGAGAACCATTTACGTTAAAGGTCGCCGAAAAGTACGATACAACTACCAAGAGTTCTATTTCTTTAGATGACGCTAAAAGTAAATATTTAAGTGATAATAGTGAGATTGGAATCGATGTTTCGAAGTGGCAAGGTAATATCGATTGGAATAAAGTAAAAGAAGCAGGAGTAACCTTTGCTTTCCTTAGAATAGGTACCCAAAAAGGACCTAATCTAGACTCCACAATCGATACGTATTTTAAAAAGAATATCGAAAATGCTAAAAAGGCTGGTGTAAAGGTCGGAGTTTACTATTACACTTATGCCGGAACAAAAGAGGATGCCAAAGCTCAAGCAGACTGGGTTATCGAACAATTAGAAGGCGAGGAACTAGACCTACCAATCGTCTTTGACTGGGAATGTTACTCTTACTTTAATTCGTTTAACATAAGTCTTTATAATTTAAATGAGATAGCCGATACCTTCTTACAAGAAGTAAAGAGTAAAGGTTATCGCCCTATGGTATACGCTAGTAAAAACTATTTGCAAAAAGTTTGGAAGTATCTAGACTATCCAACATGGCTTGCTCATTATACCGAAAAAACGGATTATGAAGGAAATTACCAATACTGGCAATTTACGGATACAGGAAGAGTCCCAGGAATTGATGGAGATGTCGATATTGATATTTACTATCGTTAGAATATTGGTTTATAATTATATAGAGGTGGTATTGTGGATAAATTAAAGCATGTTATTCCAACTAAGGAATATGAACAACAGGCCATTGATTATATCAATGAATTTTATGAATACAATTCCAAAATAAATGGTGTTGGAGGATTATATCGATTTTTAGATAATTACGATGGCTGGTTAGAAAAACTCGAAGATGACAGAAAGAGTATTCTAAGTGAAGAAAGGGCACCTTCGGAAACTTACTTTTTAGTAAGAGAAAGTGATAATAGAATAGTAGGAATGGCAAATATTAGATTGGCTTTAAATGACCGCTTGAAAAAAAGAGGTGGGCATATCGCCTATAGTATAAGGCCTACGGAAAGACGCAAAGGTTATAACAAAGTAAATCTTTATTTGGCTTTACTTTGTTGTCAAGAACATGGCATAGAGCAAGCTCTTCTAGATTGTAACAAAGAAAATTTGGGTTCAGCTAAAACTATGCAAGCTTTGGGTGGAAAATTGCAAAAAGAATGTTATGATGATAATGAACATTGCGTTTTTCAATATTATGTTATCGATGTAAATGATTCTATTGAAAAGAATAAAGATATTTATGAAGCAATGATAAGTAAAGAAAAAAATCATAGTTAAAAATTATTTTATTATATTGTGAAAAAGTATACAATAAGTAGAGAGGTGGATTATGGAAACACAAGAGAATGAAACGAAAATAGTTTATTCAAATATGGTTGAATTAACTGAAGAAATGAAACAAATGCCAATAGAAAAGTTGGCTGACAAGGGAATGCATGAAAAATCAATTGAAGTATTAACTAAAATAGGTATTCAGACATTAGGTCAATTACTAGCAACAGATACTGACTTTATACATGAGGCAACTTTACGAGTCCCATATGAAGCTAGATACTCATCAATTCGTAAAGTTATAATGGGCATGGGCTTATTTTTTAACGATGACCATTTAAGATGGGAAAATGCTGGAATTAGTGATGAGATTGCTATGATACCAATTAATAATCTCGATTTATCTCCTCATGTGAAAACTACTATAGCTAAAAATACTTGCATAACTTACTTTGGCGATTTATTGACGACGGATTATGAAGTGATTTTACATATGAGAAACTTTGGTGAAGGACCACTTGTTGAGTTAAAAAATTACATCCATTCTTTAGGTTTTTCATTACCAAATGAAGAGATAACGATGCGAGAGATAAAAGATAGTTTTAAAGCTAAGGGAATACCTATGGTAGGAGATACTTTGGAACTCGATACTAGAACAAGTGCATTGCTATATAGAAATGGTATTTATACTATCGATGATTTAGTAAAATGCGGTTTAGACGTTTACGAAATAATTGGTATGGGTGATGTTAAAAGAAAAAAACTAGCGACGGCACTTCAAGCTAAAAACATTCAACTTGGAGCTCCAGTTGTATTGCCAACGGGTACTCCAGTTGCAATTAGACCAACAGAAGAAAATATTAATAAGATTAGAGAAGAAAATCTCAGTATTAGCAAAAGAATTGATAATAAAGAAAAACTATTATCTGAGTATGACAAATTGGTAGCAGAAAGAAATAATTTAATTTTAAGGGAACAAAAGTTGGATGAAGAAATAGCTGCTAGAGTAGCATTATTATCTTCTCAACAAAATGAAGAGGGATCAAATTATGGTAGAAAATAATATAAAAGTTTTAAATGATTTAGATATTCAAATAAAAGATTTAGAAGAAGAGATAAAAAATATCAAATCAATAAATAAAAAAATAAAATTAGACATTCTAAATAAACTTTTAATTCTTCAACAACTTGAAGCAGCAATGAATGAATAAGAGATGATTAATTGTGGAATTAGGTATTAAGAGTTTACAAAGAAGTGAAATGGAGCGAATTACTAAAAAGGAAGTTAATATTTTAAAAGTAGATACTGAAATATTTAAAGGAACAGTTTGTCTTTTAAAGATTATTGATATAAATGCTCCTCTAATTGTACCTTCACCGATCGGTAAAGTTAGGATTTTAGATAAAAGTTATAGATGGTTACAATTTGCACCTAAAAATGAAAATTGGTGGCTTACGGTCATGTATGATGACGATGAAAATATAATTGAGAGTTATTTCGATATTACTAAAGAAAATAATTTTGTAAATGAAGATGACCCATTTTTTATCGATATGAAATTAGATGTTGCTATTCCTAAAAGAACTGAAGCGTCTCTTTTAGATGAAGATGAACTTTTTAAGGCTTTAGAAGAAAAATTAATAACGCAAGAAGAATATGAGTTAGCTTATAAGACAGCAAGTGATATAGTAAAAAAATATTCTAAAAATAAAGGTAAGTATTATGAATTTATAGATTATTATTATCAAAAATTAAAAGTTTAAGGGAGTAAAATAATGGTAAAACTAATAGAAGCCGAAGAAAAATATCTTCCTCTATACAAGGAAGCCTATCTTGAGTCTCTCCAAAAGGTAGAGCAAGGTGAAATTAAAAAACACGATTTAATGTTTATGAATCCGGATGAAGTGGATATTGTACAAAAATTTAAAGATAGTAAAGATGTATCAAAGTTGCCACAAGGATATGTTCCATCATATGATTATTTTATCGTGGACGATGAAAAATTTATTGGAAGAATAAGTATCAGAGTAGAACTAACACCTAGACTTCTAAATTATGGTGGTCATATCGGTTATGGTATTAATCCAAAATACTTTCGAAAAGGTTATGGAACTAAAGCTTTAGAACTAGGTTTACAAAAAGCAAGAGAAATAGGCTTAACTGATAAGGTTTTAGTTACCTGTGACGATGATAATATTGGTTCTATAAAAATTATCGAGCATAATGGTGGAGTGTTAGAAAACAAAGTTAAAAATGTTATCGATGGTGAAGAAATTTTAACTAGACGTTACTGGATAAAGTTGTAGTAGTCTATAAAATATTGTTTATAATGGTTTAAAAAAATGAGAGGTGTTTTATATATGAAAGAATCGACAAATTCTATAAAAAAAGGTAATAAGAACGATAGATTATCTTTTAAAACACCTAACCTTAAACCTAGTAAAGAATTATTGGCTTCTTTAGAAGAGGGAGAAAAGATTATCCAAGAAGTAAGGAAAGGAAAAAGACAAGGTTATAATAACGTTAATGAAATGCTGAAGGTTATATTGGATGATTAATTTTAATGGATAAAAATGCTTGCCAAGTTTTATTTCTCGTGATATATTAGAAAAGTAAAAAAACAAGAGCGAAAGACGTAAGTTAAAAAGCCTTTCTAGAGAGTCTTCGACTGGTGCAAAGAAGATAAAGAAACCTTAACTTAAGATCACTTTCAAGTTTGTGTTTTATGGATAAGATAAAACCGGGTCGTTTCCGTTAAAGACATGATAAGAAAAAAATAAGGTGGTACCACGATTCTTCGTCCTTAGGGATGAGGAATCTTTTTATTTTTCTGAAAGGATGATAAGAATGTTTAAAGAACTTAGTAAAGAAAAGGTAAGTACAGAGGAACAGAAAAGAACTAAAGTATGGAATGAAAAGAACTTATTAGAGAAGACAATTGAAAATCGTGATAAAAACGATTACTTTGTTTTCTATGATGGACCTGCTACGGCTAATGGAATGCCAGGAATACACCATATGTTAGCCAAAATCTTAAAGGATACCTTCTGTAAGTATAAGACGATGCAAGGTTACAAAGTACTTCGTAAAGTAGGATGGGATACTCATGGTTTGCCAGTAGAGGTACAAGTTGAAAAAGAACTTGGTTTTAATGGTAAAGGCGATATCGAAAAGTACGGAATTAAAGAGTTTAACGATAAGTGTCGCGAAAGTGTTTGGAGAAATGAGAAGGCTTTCCGGGATTTTACTGATCAAATGGGTCAATTTATCGATTTAAAACATCCTTATATTACGTATGATAATAACTATATCGAGACTGAATGGTGGATCTTAAAACAATTCTTTGACCAGGGTTATATTTATGATAGCCTAAAAATATTACATTATTGTCCTCGTTGTGGAACTGGACTTGCTTCTCACGAAGTAGCTCAAGGTTATAAAGAGATTACTGTTAATTCCGTTACTGTGCCATTTAAGTTGAAAGATGAAGAAAACACATATTTACTAGTGTGGACGACAACTGCTTGGACTCTTTTATCGAACGTGGCGGCTTGTGTTAATCCTAATGAAGAGTACGTTAAATGTAATTCTAGGGGTTACAACTTTATCGTGGCTAAAGCTCTTGCTAATAAAGTTTTAGGAGATGACTTCGAAGTAGTTGAAACGTATCTTGGAAAAGATTTGGAGTACCGGGAATACGAACAATATCTACCGATCTTAAAGACTAATAAGAAGGCTTTCTATGTCGTATGTGCCGATTACGTTACGATGGAAGATGGAACTGGAATAGTTCATATTGCGCCTGCTTTTGGACAAGATGACTACGAAGTTGGTCTTAAATACAACTTGCCAATCTTTAATCCAGTTGGCGAAGATGGATGTTATACGGAAGGTCCATGGAAGGGAAGACTTGTAGTCGATCCGGAACTAGAAGTTGAAATCATCAAGTATTTAGCAAGTGAAGATAAACTTTTCAAGAAACAAAAGATTGTACATAACTACCCACATTGTTGGAGATGTAAGACGCCACTTGTCTACTATTCAAAACCAAGTTTATATATTAAGACGACGGCTTTAAAAGATAAGATTATCGAAAGTAACAATAAAGTTCACTGGTATCCATCTTACGTTGGGGAAAAACGTTTTGGTAACTGGCTTGAAAATATGAACGATTGGGCAATTTCGAGAAACCGTTACTGGGGTACACCAATTCCTTTGTGGAGATGCGAATGTGGATACGATGAGATGATTGGTTCGAGAAAAGAACTAGTTGAAAGAGCTATCGAAGATATCGATGAAACAATCGAACTCCATCGTCCATATGTCGATGAAGTACACATCAAATGTCCAAAATGTGGTAAAGAGATGACTCGTGTCAAGGACGTTATCGACTGTTGGTTTGATTCTGGAAGTATGCCTTTTGCCCAATACCACTATCCATTTGAAAACAAAGAATTGTTTGATAAACAATTCCCGGCCGACTTCATTAGTGAAGGAATCGATCAAACTCGTGGTTGGTTCTATTCGTTAATCGTTATTTCAACTTTCTTAAAGGGTTGCAGTCCTTATAAAAATGTGCTAGTTAACGATTTACTTTTGGATAAGTATGGACAAAAGATGCATAAGTCGAAAGGTAATGCCGTCGATCCATTTGGTATTTTAAATACTTATGGGGCAGATGCTACTAGATGGTACATGCTTTATGTTTCACCTGTCTGGACACCTTTGAAATTCGACGAAGATGGCATCAAGGAAGTTCAATCTAAATTCTTCAATACTCTAAAGAACACTTATACTTTCTTCCAAATGTATGCCAATACCGATGGAGTTGATCCAAGAGAATTCAAAGTTGAATACAAAGACTTAGAGGAAATCGATAAGTGGCTTCTATCAAAATACAACAAGTTAGTTATAAAAGTAACGGAAGCGATGGACGAATACGATTTAAATAGAACAGTTCACTTGTTACAAGATTTCGTCGTTGAGGATTTATCGAACTGGTATATTCGTCGTAACAGAAGAAGATTCTGGGGAAGTGACTTGGATACTTCGAAGAAAGCTGTTTACCAAGTAACCTACGAAGTGTTGGTTGGTATCTGTAAGATGGTAGCACCTATTTCGCCATTCTTAGTCGATGAAATTTATCAAGATTTAACAGATGAAGAGTCCGTTCATTTAGCGGATTACCCAAAGGGTGATGAGAAATTAATCGACGAAGCGATCGAAGAGAGAATGGATTTAGTTCGGAGTCTAATTTCGTTAGGTCGTAATGCGAGAGAAGACGCTAAAATAAAGGTTCGTCAACCAATTCAAGAAGTTATCCTAGATGGTAAGAATGAGCTTTTGTTAGGCGACTTAATCGACTTAATCAAAGAAGAGTTAAATGTCAAAGAAGTTAAATTTGCCTCAGACTTATCTCTTTATATGAACTTAGAGGTCCGTCCTAACTTTAAAATCTGTGGTAAGATCTTTGGGGCTAACATGAAAGAGTTCCAAGAAAAAGTGCAACATTTAGCGAATGAAGATGTGCAAGCGTTAGAACAAGGCAAAGAAATAAAACTAGATGTCGCCAATAAAGAAGAGACAATTACGCCAGAGATGATCGAAATTCGTATCTCTAGTAAAGAAGGATTCAATGCTAGTCACGAAGGCAATAACTTCATCGTGCTTAACACAACATTAACGCCAAGTCTAATTAACGAAGGAATCGTTCGGGAACTCATCAGCAAGGTTCAACAGTTACGGAAAAATAAAGATTTCGAAATTACCGATAGAATCACATTATATTATCAAGGCCCTGATGAATTTAAAGAGGCTATCAAAGACTTTATCGACTTGATAAAAGATGAGACTTTATCTTTAGAAGTAGTTGAAAAAGATAACTTGAAAGATAGTTACAATTTAAATGGACTAGATGTCTATCTCGATGTCGAACGTAAATAAAAATAAAAGAGTGTTTGAATTTTGAACACTCTTTTAATATATTCTCTTTTTAGTCATTTCAGTTACCATTAAAGCTTTATCAATATAAATTTGATCTATTCCTAAATCTCGATAACAATTTCGAAGCTCTGAGACTTCGTAGAAGAATGGTCGGAAACTCATCAAATTATCTTTAGTTACATAAGTTAAAACTTGTTCTTGTTTACCATTTATAGTAAAGGGAAGATAGGCTTTTTTGTAATACCCATTTAATAATTTATAGTTTTCTAGTCTATATTCATCCCAAGATGTTAATTGATATAGAGTAACTGGTACTTTTTGGCCTTTCTCTTTGACGATAGTTAGATAGCTTTGATTAAAATCTTTACCCTTAAAGCACATTTGATAATCTTCTAAAAAGGTCGTACTTAAAACTTTAGCAAAAGGACATACTCTCTTTAACTTTGTGGGATTTAAAAGTATATCGTAAGCAAGATAATATTTATTCATATTCTTCACCAGTTTCTAATTTTTTATATTAGCAAAGTCAAAAGTAAATGTCAATTTCATTTTTACATTTTATTTTTAATTTATCTTTTCTCTATTTTCAAGTATACTAAGTATGGGTGATGAATATGCGACTTTTATTAGCACTTAATCATAAATTTATTAAAAAAGATGCTTATCAATTAGTAAAATTATTAGAAGAATTAGATCCTAAACATGTTATCAAAGGTTTTGAAATGATGCCTGATGTGAAAGATGAAAGAACACTTGATTATCTCGATAACTTAGTACATATTGCAAAAGAAAAAGGATATCTTTTACAAATTCATTCTAGTAAGTATCCTGATTTAGAGTTACAAAAGAAGTTTTTAGATAAGATGGAAGAGTATGCTTTGTTTTTAGGTTATACTTTAAATGTGGTGTATCATCCAGTAAGTGCCGAGGATGGATCTTTGGCTCTCGAAAAGACTAACTACTTATTAGGAGAATTACTAATTTATTGTTATCAAAAAGGATATCACTTGACTTTAAGTCTAGAAAACTTAGAACATAGAACTACTTCCGTACGGCTCGATAAAGAAGATATCGTACCAGTTTTCTATAATAACATCGATTTACATTATACTTATGATTTGGGTCATGAATTTAAAGATTTTGGCCCTATTACGGATGTCGACCATTTACTCTTAGAACGTTTAAATAACGTCCATCTCTTTAGAAATGATTTAGATGTTACGCATTTACCTTTAACGGAAAATGATCCTGATAAAGATAAATGGGTGAAAGCTCTTCTTTACCTAAAACAAAATGGCTATAATGGTTCGGTTGTTTTAGAGTACGATTTTTACAAGATGAAAGGGGACACTTTCGACGAACAATTTACGGACTATGTAAACCATGCCTTATTCTTAAAGGATTACATCTATTAGCGAAAAAAAGTACTTGATTTATTTTGGATTATCGTATATATTAGACGTGTACCTGTTCTTAGTGGGAGGGATAATCTCTCTTAACTCTTACCAAGAAAAAGGCGAATAAATAACAAAGGAGGGACAAGAAAATGGCTTTAACAAGCGAAAAGAAACAAGAAATCGTTAAGAAATATGCAAGAAGTGAAAACGATACGGGTTCTTGTGAAGTTCAAATTGCGATTCTTACTGAAGAAATCAATCAATTAACAGCACACTTAAAAGAACATAAACATGATTATCATTCAAACCGTGGACTTCTTCGTAAGGTTGGACAACGTCGTAGTATGTTAGCATATCTTCAAAAGAAAGACGTTGCAAGATATCGTGAATTGATTCAAAAATTAGGATTAAGAAAATAGGCACTTATTTTAAGTGTCTTCTTTTTTTCAAAATAGGAGGAATTTATGGCAAAAAAAGTATTTAAAATGGATTTTCGAGGAAGACCTCTCGAAGTTGAAATAGGGGAGTTAGCAAAACAAGCAACAGGGGCAGTTTTAGTTCGTTATGGCGATACAGTGGTATTGTCTACCGTAGTTGTGGCAAAAGAAGCCAATCTATTATCGGATTTCTTTCCGTTAATGGTTTTATATCAAGAGAAACTTTATTCAGTTGGTAAAATTCCAGGAGGATTTATCAAAAGGGAAGGAAGACCTACCGAAGCGGCAACACTTGCTGCTAGAATGATCGATCGCCCAATGCGACCATTATTTCCACATGACTTTAAGAATGAAGTACAAATCGTCAATACTATCTTATCGGTTGATCAAGATAATTCACCAGAGATGGCGGCAATGTTTGGTAGTAGTTTAGCAACTTCTATCAGTAAAATTCCGTTCGATGGACCAATCGCTGGAGTAAAAGTCGGACGTGTCGATGGTAAATTAGTAATCAACCCGACAGTAGAACAAATGGAATTAACGGATATCGATCTTACTGTGGCTGGAACGTATGACGCTATAAACATGGTCGAGTCTAGTGCTAAACAAGTAAGTGAAGACGATATGTTAAAGGCTCTTTTATATGGTCACGAGGCTGTTCAAGAGTTAGTTGAATTCGAAAATAAAATCGTCAAAGAAGTTGGCGAAGAGAAGATGGATTATCCACGTTTAGAGATAACTAAAGAATTACGCAAAGAAGTCGAAGATAAAGTTTCGAAGAAAGTGGACGAAGCCTTAAGAATTAAAGATAAACTTACGATGTATGCAACACTCGACGAAATTAAGGAAGAGTTAATTACAAGTTACGATGAAGCAAATAAAGATTTAAGTGACGATGAATTAAAGGAATTAGATACAAAGTTAGCCTTAATCTACGAAGATATTCAGTACGAACTATTCCGTTCGATTGTCGTTAAAGAACATATTCGTGCTGATGGAAGAAAAATGAATGAGATTCGTCCTTTATCGATCGATATCGATTTCTTACCAAGAACTCATGGCTCGGCTTTATTTACGAGAGGTCAAACTCAAAGTTTAAGTATTACGACTCTTGGAGCCTTAGGAGAACATCAAATTCTAGATGGACTTGGAATCGAAGATCAAAAGAGATTTATGTTACATTATAACTTCCCACAATTCTCAGTTGGCGAAACTGGAAGATACGGTGCTCCTGGACGTCGGGAAATTGGACATGGGGCTTTAGGTGAAAAAGCCTTAAGTCAAGTTATTCCAAGTGAAGAAGAGTTCCCTTATACAATTAGGGTAGTATCCGAAATCTTAGAAAGTAACGGAAGTAGTAGCCAAGCAAGTATTTGTGCAGGTTGCATGAGTTTGATGGCCGCAGGTGTTCCAATCAAAGCACCAGTCGCAGGAATTGCTATGGGACTTATTACATCTGGTAAAGATTACACGATTTTAACGGATATTCAAGGAATGGAAGACCATTTAGGTGATATGGACTTTAAAGTGGCTGGAACAAGAGATGGTATCTGTGCCCTTCAAATGGATATCAAGATTAAAGGAATTACCAAAAAGATTTTAAAAGAGGCTCTTGCTCAAGCCAAAGAAGCAAGATTTAAAATTCTAGATGTTATCCAAAAACAAATTAAAGAACCTCGTAAAGAAGTAAGTAAGTATGCTCCTAAGACGATGATATTCACGATTAAACCTGAAAAGATTAAAGATGTTATCGGTAAGGGCGGCGAAATGATTACCAAGATTATTTGTGAATCAAGTCACGTAACGGACGTTAATAACATCAATGCTGTTAAGGTCGACTTAGAGGATGATGGAAGAGTTATTATCTATCATACTGATCAAGCCATTATCGATGAGACAGCACGTCGCATTCAAGAAGTTGTAAGAGAAGCCGAAGAAGGTAAGATTTACACGGCTAAAGTTGTCAAAGTCGAAGACTTCGGTTGCTTTGTTCAATTATGGCCAGGATGTGAAGGTATGGTTCACGTTTCTCAACTTGCTAAAGAACGAGTTGATAAAGCGAGTGACGTCGTAAGTGTTGGAGATGAAGTAGTCGTTAAATGTCTAGGCTTCGACAAACGTGGAAGACTCAACTTCTCGAGAAAAGATGCTTTTACGAGCGATAAGAAACCAAAGAAAGATAAGAAGAAAGAGGATTAAAGTCCTTTTTCTTTTGGTTATAAATTACTTCTTTATTCATATAGTTAATATAGGTGAAGCGGATGTGATGAAACGTGTCTTTTCGATGTTAGGTGTCCTAGTTTTAGTGTTATTTAGTTTTTATTATACGGAAAAAGTTGCTCTATTTATTAGAAGTAGGGATCCTTTATATCAAGAAATTGTCAATGTCGCTTCTTCTTATGAAGTGGCTTTTGTCAACGCTGTTATCGATGATGAGACAATCGTTCCTGGTAATTATGGTAAAAAAGTAAATATCGATAAATCTTATTCCAATATGATGCGTTTAGGTAAGTTCAACGAGAGCCTTTTAGTTTTCGAAGAAGTGGTACCGGATATTACTAGTAATAAACAGTTCGATAAATATATTGTCGGAGGAAATCCTGAACGAGATGCTGTAGGTCTTGTCTTTGTCGTCCAAGACGACACTTATGTCAAACAAGTAGCCACAATTTTACAAAATAAAGATGTAAGTGCGACCTTTTTTGTCGATGGAACTTGGGCTGAAAATAATATGGATACTTTAGAGAGTTTAGCTAAGGATGGCAATGAAATAGAAAACATCGGTTATGATGGCTCCTACGTTAAAGAAAGACTTCTCTGGACTAATAATTTAATAGAGTCGATTACTAAAGTAGAACCAAAGTATTGTTATACAAAGTATAGAAGTGCGAGTACTTTGGATCTATGTAGTAGTTATCATATGTATACCGTAAGACCCACAATTATTACCGGCAGTTATCCTTTTTCAAGTGTCAAGCAAAAACTTACCAAAGGAGCAATTATTCATTTTGATTTAACAGAGAACACTGTCAAGGAACTTAGTACCATCATCAGTTATATTCATCAAAAAGGTTATCGCATCGAAATCTTATCACATTTGCTATCGGAGAATGAAATAGTGGATAAATAGTTTATCTGCTTTTTTTACGCAATTTGACAGGTCTTTTTATACATTTACACATTAATTTATCCTACTTTTTGCAAAATAATTTGGCAACCAATTTTTATGCCGAGAAAATCTATTGCTAGTAGGCAAATGATATTCGCAATGCTTGAAAGGCAAGCAATATAAGAAAATTGCTTGGCAAGATTTTAAAGAATATCATTTGGGTTCATGCTAGCAATAGAGGAATTGGAATAAAATTTTGGACATGCTAATTTGACAAAACCTTGTCAAATTAGCGTGCAAATCTATATCTTTTTTTTGAAATTGCTTGACTGGGGGGGGGTATGTTTAGATTATAATAGAATTAACATAGAGGGAGTTGATTTAATATGGACGAAACGAAAAATCAAAAGAAGAAAGTAATGATACTAGTTTTAGTATTAGGTTTAGTTCTCTTAACGATAGGAGGAACATATGCCTTCTTTACTTATACTAGACAAGGACAGCAAGAAAACGTTTTAACAACAGGTAGATTGTACTTTGTCTATGATGAGTTAAGTGATGATCCAAGTAATACTATTAACATTCAAAATGCTTTTCCAATGAGTGATGTGGATGGGAAAGTCCAAGAAGAACCTGGAATGTTTGAATTTGAAGTAAGAGCGACAACTCAAGGTTCACCAATCTATTATGAAATTTATTTAACGAAAAAGGATGGTTCTACCCTAGAAGAGAAAGTAGTAGATACTTATTTAAGTTCAGTACCAGCTAAAGGTGGAGAGATTGAAACTGAAGAAGGAATAACAAATAAATGGACACAAAAAGATGTAAACATCCATAACAAATTATGGTTAAGTCAAGTACCACCTGTATTAGATCAAGAACTAGATGGAAAAACACTAGAACAAGATAAAGTAAATGAAAATGAAGAGAACTTTAAAAAGATATATAGATATAGAATGTGGATAGATGAAAGTGCCAACGAAATAGATGAAAATGGTTCATGGATATATGGAGGAAAGACATTCACAGTGAATGTTAATGTGTATGCAAGTAATGAAGAATTACCTCCACCACTTGAACCTCCTACAGCCTGTGAAGAATTACCAGCACCAAATGCACCACAGTTAGCCCAAGGAATGATTCCAGTTGTTTATAAAGATGGAAATTGGGTAGTAGC
>CANQDB010000011.1 GCA_947591175.1 uncultured Bacilli bacterium | reverse complement strand
AGAGTAATTTGGGGTTCTCTTTTTTGGCTAAAATAATGTGCAAAAACGTTGGTCAAATTAATGTGTAAATCTATAAAGCACCTGTCAAGTTGACAAGTGCAAAATCTACTTAGTTAATCTCTTCTTAAATTCATCCTCGATGATATAGATATTGGTACAACTCATGAAGCAAAATACTGAATCTTTATGTTCTAACAACTCATCAACTGTCTCTAGACTAAGTTTCCTTCCATTCTTTAAACCATTAATTATTAAATCACTTGATACTCCAGGATAATCTTTTACATCTTCTCTATCACAATGAATATCCATAACATAACTGATATCGGCTATATCTAAGGCTTTGATAAAATCATCTTTAAACTCTTTAGTTCTAGAATAAGTGTTTGGAAGAAAGACTGCTACCAACTTTTTATTAGGATACTTTTGTCTTGCTGCTTCTAGTGTCACCTTTAATTCCGTTGGATGATGCGCATAGTCGTCGATTATAACAGTATTCCCTATAACTTCTTCTTTAAATCTTCTTTTAGCACCTTGGAAAGTTTCGAGAAATTTATGAATTACTTCCTTACTAACCCCATAGTACGATGTCAAAATAATTGCGGCCACACTATTTAAAACCATGTGTTTGCCAAATAGTGGTGTATCGAAGTGACCGAAAAGTGAGCCTTCGTGATAAAGATCGAACTCACTACCTCTATCGGTTAGAACTAGATTTTTAATAACATAATCGTTATTTTCGTTAAAACCATAGTAGAAAGTTTTATTGTTCGTCTTAATCTTTCGAACATTTTCATCGTCTCCACATAAGACAACTATTTGACTCGCCTTATTTACAAATATTTCAAACGTGTTAATAATATCTTCGATGCCGTTATAACACTCCGTGTGCTCGAGTTCGATATTTGTAAGCACGACGTTTGTCGGGTGATACGCTAAAAAGTTCTTTTGATACTCACAAGATTCTATTATAAATAACTTGTTCTTAGGATTAGCATAACCGGATCCATCACCCACGAAGTAATTACAACCGATACTGTTCGTTAAAATATGGGAAATAAGTAACGAAGTCGTCGTCTTACCATGGGTTCCACATACCGAAGTTGTTTCAAAAAGACTCGTAATACTACCGAGAAGTTCGTTGTAACTTTGAATTTTTAAACCTAGTTGTCGAACTCTTTGTAACTCAGGATGCGTCTCTTTAAAGGCTCCCGAATAAGTGACGATTGTTTCCGGATCTAATTCACAACTTCCGTCATAATAAATTGGAATACCTCTTTTTTTAAGACCCACTTCCGTATATTTTTCTTCCCTTGCATCGTCGTACCCTTTAACTTCGTTTCCCAAATCATATAATATTTGGGCAAGCGTACTCATACCCGATCCTTTAATACCAATACAGTAATACTTCATAAGTTCTTCACCTCGTACTTTTATTTTACCGCTTACATCAATTTTCCACAATAAAAAAGAAGATTACTTCTCTTCTTTTGGTTGTTCATTTTGATGAGCAGCCTTCTTTTTTTCACGGCAAGCTTTACATCTCTTAGGTTCATTTGTAAAACCTTTTTCTTGGTAAAAAGCTTGTTCTCCAGCCGTAAAAACAAAGTCTTGACCACAATCTACACAAGTGATTGTCTTGTCTTGAAATTCTTGCATCTTTTCTTCCCTCCTTCAACAAAAATTGGACTTAACTTTCGCACCAGACGCCCCATCTTTTTTTGGGAAGAAAGAGAAATCAGCTTGAAATAACATCCAGTGAATTATCACCATCCGTGCAATATCTTTCTATCTATTACACAATTATGATTATAGCACACCTACTTCAAAATATGCAAGCCTGGACATTTTAGAACTTTCCTTTTTTAAAGTTTTTCTCTATAATATCCTTAGAAAGAAGGAAGTATTGTGGAAAAAGCATTCGATTCTTGTACTCTCTGTCCTAGAAATTGTAAAGTCAATAGAAATAATGGTGAACTAGGTTTTTGCAAAGCCAGTAATAAATTAAAAATAGGAAGAGCGGCCCCACATTATTGGGAAGAACCATGTCTTTCAGGTAAAAATGGAAGTGGCACAATCTTCTTTTCAAATTGTAATCTCAAATGTATCTTTTGCCAGAACTACGAATTAAGTGAAGAATGTAAAGGTAAAGAAGTAACCATTAAAAGATTTAGTGAAATATGTTTAGAACTTCAAGCAAAAGGTTGCCATAATATTAACTTAGTTACTCCGACTCACTATATTCCTTTAATTAAAAAAGGCCTTATAAAGGCCAAGAAGATGGGATTAAAAATCCCAATTATCTACAATACTTCTAGTTATGAAAATGTCGAAAGTATCAAAGAACTAGATGGCTTAATCGATATCTATCTACCTGATTTAAAGTACTATTATGATGATTTAGCAATCGCTTATTCGGCTGCTCCTAACTATTTCTCATATGCGACAGAGGCTATTGAAGAGATGGTAAGACAAGTTGGAAAACCCG
Organism: uncultured Bacilli bacterium; assembly: GCA_947591175.1. GTDB lineage: Bacteria > Bacillota_I > Bacilli_A > RF39 > UBA660 > Faecenecus. The sequence continues at coordinate 16,822 of CANQDB010000011.1, read as the reverse complement.
TCTTCGATAAAGATGGAATTATGCAAAAAGGCGTTATCGTAAGACACCTTATCTTACCTTCTCGTACCTACGATTCTAAAAGAATCTTAGAGTATCTTTACGAAACATATCACGATGATATTTTTATTAGTATTATGAACCAGTACACTGTTGTTAAGAAGTTTAAAAACTTTGAAGAATTAAATAAATCTCTATCTAAAGAAGAATACGACGAAGTTATCGACTATGCTCTAAAGTTAGGCATAAAAAACGGCTTCATCCAAGAAGATGAAACCGATAAAGCAAGCTTTATTCCAAGTTTTAATGGTGAAGGAGTTTAATCCTTCTTTTTCTTTGGTTCTAAAAAGGCTAAACTATCGCGATATTTAACTAGACAAGTTGCAATTACAAAGACTCCTAAAGGTATCAAAAAAGTCATGTAACCTAGAAGAGAAAGTACTGACAAGATGATAGTTAAAAGCATTAGAACCATGATGATATAACGTAAGATTTTACGTGTTCTATACTTTTTATAATTTTTATCGAGTTTGTTTTCCATTATAACTCCAAAACTAACTAGTTAGCAAAGAACTCTGTAAATTTTGCTTCTTCATCACTTAAGTTCTCTTCCGTAAGTTCATCACGTGAACCTTTTTGGGATGAAGAAATACCGGTGGTCAAGCGAATTGCTTCACCATTTTCAACATAGATAAAATTAGGAGCCCCTATTCTCTTTTCGCCAACCGGAACCTTGTTGCTATCACCATCAGTTAAAGTGTAATCCGATAAAAGAGATGCGTACCTTTCGATTAACGTATAGTAAGCTTCCGTTCCTTCACTTACGACTTTAGGTTTTCCTTCTTCATCTAACTCGTAGACATCACGGAAAACTTCCTTATGGTCTTCGCCACCCCACACATCGACGTAATAGATAGTTTCAATTCCTTTATTATTGGCTACTTCTATTGCTTTTTCTATAATACTACGACACCATGGGCAGTAACTTGAACCAAAGTAAACGTAGAAAGTCTCGTTATTATCCATTTTCTTAACTACCTCTTCTGGTGTCGTATAAACAAATGGATTATCTTCTGAAACCGAAATCGTTCTATGTTCCTGTCCTGTCGAATTAGTTGTCCCATTTAATTTTTCATACTCTTCCTTAAATTTAACAGCATCCATATTTTTATTTTCACCACAGCCTGTAAAACCAAATACTAAAAAGAAAACTAAAATTCCTAACAAAATCTTTTTCATTATTACCACATCCTTAACTTCAATTATAACACATCGTCCAATTTTTTATCGAACTTTTTATTGCGCCAATGGATAATTCCCCCGACTATTATAATTACTCCTAAGATTGAACCACCACTTATCCACCATATTATGGGGTTAACGCTCGAAATCCACGAAAGAAATCCTTCTTCCTTTTCTTCCTCTTCTAGAGGTGCATTTACCTTTATCGTGTAGACTCTTTGATCACCATTGTGGGCTGTTACTGTAATCTCTACTAAGTAGTTGTTCTCTTTCAAATCATCAGCTCCCTTAATATGATAAGAAGCCATTTTGTTTTCTTTTGTCACTTTAATATTTAACTTGTTGACTCCTTTTTGAATGGTTAAAGGATACTCTTCTATTTCTTTATCAAAATGAATATCGTAGCCTTCGATTTCTATATTACTCAAGTAATTATTATCTGACTTTGGTCCTTCTTCCGTCTCTTCCACTTCAGGATTAGGATTTACATATTCACTAGGATCTATCGTAGGAAGTGGTGTCTTTCCATCTACATCAGGAGTTGGTGTAGGCTCAGTTTTATAGATAGCAAATAATTGTTCCTTGTTAACATCGAGCGAAGTGGAACTCATCATATTAACGATTTCTTCAGCTTGATATTCTTTTGTTTCGTCGAAGTCTTTAGAATCGAATGCAATAACTTCAAAGGTTCCGATTCCAATAGATGAAACACTTCTATCGCACTCTTTAACCGTAAACGTGATATTTACTTGATAATCTCCGCAGTGTAAAGGCATATTATTACATTGATTACTACCAGGATCATTTGTATCGACAATACTTACAATATAATATTTGCCATCTTGTTTAACAAGTTGACTTTCCCAGTTACCATTATCGGAAGAAAAACGGGTAATATCAAAAACGGAATCATCGAAATTAATTTCATAATCGACAGCTAAAATTCCATTGGTACTATCGATATCTAAATCCACAAAGTTAGCTGCAAAAGTCAAAGTTACCTCTTTATTCATTACGGCTTGATTAGCTCCTGTTAAAGATGTATTCTTTATCGACAAAGCCAACACCGAACTAGGTAACATAAAGAAAATAAGAAAGACGAAAATAACTATTTTTTTCATACTCATACCTCTATCAACTTTATTATAAGCGAAAAAAAAGAACTTTACTAGTCCTTTCTAAAAGTCACTCGTAATGTTCTAAAAAACTTTGATACTCGCCTTCTTTTTTTGTTCCTACAACACAATTTAAATTGACGTTATCCAAAGCCTTAAAGATATTGTCATCGACATTTTTATTTTGTTCCTTTAGTTTACGAATAAGTTCTTTCATTTCTTTTCGTTTACTGTTATCTTCTTTCTTCTCTACTTCTTCTGTAAACCTACAAGCACAATTAAAAAACGTCAAATCGTTAAACTTGGCCCAGGAAATAATAGATGCTTCCTTGACACGATAAAGGGGTCTAATAAGTTCCATTCCTTCGAAGTTTTCACTATGTAATTTAGGCATCATCGTTTTAATTTCTGAGCCATAAAATAACGATAACAAAGTAGTTTCAATCACATCGTCGAAGTGATGTCCTAAAGCAATCTTATTGCAACCAAGTTCTTGAGCTCTAGCATAGAGAAACCCTCTTCGCATTCTGGCACATAAATAACAAGGACTCTTTTCGACAGTCGTTACAACTTCAAAAATATCACTTTCAAATATTTGAATCGGGATATTTAATATTTCCGCATTTTTGATAATTTGTTCGCGGTTCTTTTTACTATAGCCTGGGTCCATCACGACATAATAGGCCTTAAATGAAACCTTACTATGCCGTTCTAATTCTTGCATACATTTGGCTAACAAAAACGAATCTTTGCCACCACTAATGCAAACCATAATAGTGTCATTTTCTTGAATAAGATCGTAGGCTTCGATTGCCTTCACAAAATTATGCCATATATCCTTCCGAAATTTCTTAATTATACTACGTTCTATTTCTTTATAACGTTCCACAATGTCACTTCCTTTATAAGTCAAAAAAAAGAAAGTAAGGTTTCTTTATAAATTGAGTTTCTTAATCAAGTCCATTACTTCATCGATACTTTCAGGTTTACCCTTTTTAATACCTTCTTTTAATTCCGTAGCCATATATGTATGAAATAACTCTACTCCGACACTACGAAGGGAATTTTCGACAGCCCCTATTTGCATGAGAACATCACCACAGTAACGATCATTTTCAACCATTTGAGTTATGCCTCTTACTTGACCTTCTATTACTTTTAAACGATTAGTCAAAGTCTTCTTTTCGTCAACAGGACGATAAGTTCTTTTAACTCTTTTTACCTTCTCGACTTTTTCGATATTTTTTGTCTCCACTTTTACCACCCAATTTCATATTACCACTCTAGGGGAGTATCTGTCAATTAGAAAAAAACAACCTTTTTTGGAGATTGTCTTATTTCTTATTCTTTTTCTTACGTGGTTTCTCTTCGATAATTGTTGCTTCTTCCACATCATCTTCGACTACTCTTTTAGTCCCCGCTACAATTATTTCATTAGAAACCATCATAGCTGTTTTTACTCGCGACCTAATCATCGTTGCATTAACGATATCTAAGATAGCATAAATGGCAATTACCGCTCCTAGTATCTGCGTCAAAATCTCCATTCCACTAAACGGATTAAAGATAAAAAGAATTCCACATGCTAAAGTTAAAATATCTAAAACTAACATTGGAGTTGCTAGTTCTTTATTCATTTGTCTAATCGTTAAAGTGTATTGAATCTTAACGATACTGTTGATAGCCATCCAAATACCTAAAACCAATGGTAAAATGCTAACCATCGCTTTCGTATTGACAATTAAAAGAGTTCCGGCCACGACACAAATAGCCCCATAGACGATATCGAATCTAAAATAATTTCTAGTTTGTACATCTTTGTTATTACGATAATAACGAATAAACGCAAATATTCCCGCTATGATAATACCAATTCCTACAGCCATTGAAATAACTGTAATTATCTGAGTCGGATAAATCATCAACAAAATACCAATAACGACAAAGATAATCGAAGTTGCTAAACTACTCCACCATACTTTACTGAATTCATTTTTTATCTCATTCATCTTCATCAACTCCATCTACCTATATTAAAACACACCTTGTCCCATTTGTAAATGTTACTTTTTTATTTTTTGATAATCAGTCATGACTATATTATGAAGGGATTCTAACCTTTCCAAAACACTATCCAATTCCTCTTGAATTTCTAGATGCGACAGATGTAATAAACCAAGTCTTTCTTTAATAAAAATATAATCACTTTGAAAAGTTGGTTTACTTTGATGTTTCTGATTTATCTCTCCTTCGTTTTGAAACATATCAGGCAAGAGTACATTATCCAAAAAATCCTTGATATGAGTATTTTCATAACTATCAGGTTTAAATCTTAATTGTGGATGATATGAAATCCCAGACAAAAGACCATATTTTGAAATAAGTAATTTTCTTTCTCGATCGACAATCCACGGAACCGGTGAAACTTCAACCCAAACGGCTTGATTTACTGCATAGTTTTCACCATTAGACAAGGGATATCTTGAAATTTTTTCATCTCTTTCATAACGTGAAATAACCTGAATATATTTTTTATTTTGGTAAAGATAAACATCGGCTTCTTGATACACAAGTGTCGAGCCATTAATACTGTAGGAAAACCTCTCTCCAGTCTTATTACTTTTTAATTTCCTTTCATTAAACTGTTGCTGAAGTTCCCATTGCAATTCTTTTGAAGCCACCCATTGAGGATAATTTCCTAAATAAATAACTTCTTCAGAAGGAATATTACCTAAAACTTCTTCAAAAGAATCGACTTGTAAGATAGGTCTAATAGTACCAAATCGATCCACAGCAGTGTAAGTCGCATACACTTCGTTACGAACTGAATCATTTACGATTATAATATTATCACCACAAATTGTTCGCGTAAGAGTATAACCTATTTGAATAGGTTTATGGTAGTGCGTATAGTACTGATAACCGACTCTAGCGCCAGTTAAAAGAGCCATATCAGTAAGAATGTTCGAAACCTTTTTAGGGTTATCAGAGTCCAAGTTAAGACAAACAAGAGACTTAGATCCTCTAAACATTTCGATACCGGGAAGATTTATCTCTAAATTCTTTATCATTTTATCACCCTTATTTTAGGCATATAATCTTTTTCTATTTTTTCTTCCATGCCAGTAACCCTCTTTTGAATAGAAGCAATTAATTCTAAGGATTCGGAATAACTTGCTCGAAGTAAATTAAGTCGTTCTTGCACGAACGTAAAATCATCTTGGAGAGTACCATCTTCCTTTACTAATGTTGGAGTGCTCTTTTTGGTTGTATCCTGAAATAATTCTTTAGTCAATGATAACTCTAAAAAAGAGTTCAAGCAATTTAATTCATAATCTGTAACTTTGACACTAGATGAAAATGATACCAAACCGTATTTGGAAATTAATAAATTATTTCTTGCGTTGACTAACCACTCGACGGGACTTACTTCGAGCCAAACTAAATCTTCCGAAGCATACTTCATAGTATTCGATAAAACAATTCCTGGCTCATCAATACAAATAGGTGTATAATCTTTTCCTTTATAGTGATAGAGTGGTACTTTATGCTGTCCAAAAGTATAAGTGACACCTCTAGGAGAAGAAAATTCATGATGATTTAAATAAATAGCCTTCGTAAGTTCTTTTTGCAGAACAAAACTAGCCACAAACTGTGGATACCTTCCAAAAGTTACTTCCCACAAACCGTCTTTATTCTTTTTTTCATTTGCAGCAACCCAAGTAGGATCGACGTTTTGTAAAAGCGGTCTAACTACATTATTTTCGGAGCAATCTATATCTATCACTCTACCAGTGTCAGCAAAAGTTTTTAGTTTTCCTTCGCCTTCGTAATGGGTATAAAGGAACCCTTTTTTTTGACCACGTTGAAACCAATATTTTACTCCAGGAAGAAGAGCAAAATCCGTTAAAGGAGTAAGATTTCCTTCGGTTATTTTTAATTCTTTAAAAGATACTAGTTGTTCGATAGTCGGAACACTTAATTTTAAATTACTAACTGTCGACATTTTTTACCTCCTTTTAATTTTGATAGGAATTCCATCAACTCTTGTTTGAACAAATTTCAGTTCAAGTACAATTTCAGGACTTGTTAACATTAATTAAGACTCTCTTAACAAAAGTTAAATCCGTAACAGTACAAGGTAAACAACTCATATTATCCTATCATTTTCTTACTTTTTGGTAGGCCACCTCATCCTCAATCTTTTTTAAAGATGGAAAAAGACTATTAATGTAATCCGTCGATTCTGGGTGTTGTAATCTTAAAACACCTAAACGTTCTTTCAAATAAATTAATTGTTGCTCGATGATCCTTTGACTTTCAAAAAGACTTTTTTCACCTTGCATCATTTCACCTAACACCTTGTTATTTAGAAAAGCATAAAGTTTACTTTCTTTAAATTCTGAACCTGGAGGAAGATTCTCTCTAGAATTAACGTTCAAGCCTGCAAGAAGTCCCTTTTTGGAAATTAAAAATTTGCACGTCTCATCAATATACCATTCGATAGGACTTACCTCAATCCATATATCTTTATCAAATGTTTTACAGTTAATTCCATTGGATAGTGGATAAGCACGTGTAGTAGGATAACATGCAGGTCTTACTAAAACATAATTTTTTCCTTCAAAGGAATAACAAGGTACTTTTTCAATTTTATCCTTCACAGGATTAGGAAGGGAATAAGAACAAGTCTTAGGAAATGGACCATTTTCATAGTGTTTAAATAAAACATCAAATAGTTCAAAAGGTGCTGCATTTTGAGGATAAGTCCCTTTAAAATAAGTTGGATGAGCAAACCCTTTCTCTTTTTGAATTTTATAATATTCTCGTAAATCTTCTACTTCTTCTTCGTTATCGATTGAAAGGACCAAATGTAAAGTACAAGAATCAGTACGTTGAACCGAACCAGACGTATAAGAAACACCATCCTCTTTAAGAATAAGAACCCTACCTTCATCGTTGAGCTTTCCTGTAAGTAATTGTCCTTCGGGATTTAGTTGATTTCCATGAAGACGAGCACCTTTAATAATGGCTAAATCGGTAGGCCTTGCTACTGGCATTGTAAAAGAATTTCTATCTTGTAATAAAGTTAACATAATTTATCACTTCTTTACTTTTTGATAACTCGTATCTATTTTATCAGAAACAACATCTAATCTTTCTAAAGCCCTATCTAAAAAAGGTGTTGCTTCCTTTGATATTCCACGTGACAAATTAAGTTGTTCCCGAATATAATCGATATCGCGACTTAGCGAAGTTTCCCTCAAAGGGTGTTTATTTAATCTTTCTAGAGCAATTAGATTAAGTTGAAACATATCTTCACTCATAAAACGAATAAAACGTTGATAATCATTAATAGGAATGCCATTTACTAAACAATACCTACTTACAAGTAAAGAGTTCTTTCGATCCATTAACCATTCGACAGGCGTAACTTTTACCCAAGTTGCTTCTCCCGGCAAAAAATAGCGATCCTGAATGAACAAGCAACTACCATCCATAAGTTTTCTTTGAATAGTATAGTGAATATATAATTGATTATTTGAAGAGTAAACTGGATAAATATGAGAATTATAATTTCCACTATTCCATTCATAAAAAGTATAGGATAAGCCCGTCGAACGGAGTTCATTATTTCGAAAACCTTCTTCTAGACGATAAGTCTCTTCACGAGATGCCAACCATTGGGGATATAAACCTAATTCGATAATTTCCGAGGCATTTTCGTTCCATAATTCAGTTGAAGGTAACACCGGACAAACAGCTTCGTGATATATTCCACCATAAATTAAACTAGGTTTACTAGAGGGAGGAAAGTAACAATTACCTTCATCCGTAAAACACGCAAATCTCCCATCTTCACGATATCCTGTTAACACCATAAAATCAGTTACTTTAGTAGTGACATATTTTGCTTGTTCCTCTTCACTATAACCCTTAAGTTCATCTTCTTTGAAATATCTTAATTTGTAATCCATCTTTTCTACTTCCTTTTGAATTATTTTTTCACTTTTTGATAGCTCGTATTTATTTTATCAGAAACGATATCTAATCTTTCTAGAGCCTTGTCTAAAAATGACGTTGCTTCAGTTGATATTCCTCTCGATAGATGAAGTTGTTCCTTAACATATTCTATATCTATAGAAAGAGCAGTTTCTCTTAAAGGTTGTTTTTGTAATTTCTCTTCACTAATCAAGTTAACCTGAAACATATCTTCACTCATGCCACTAGAAATAAAACTATCTTCGCTGTTAAGAGGAACACCATTTAACAAACAATAACGACTTATTAACAAAAAATTATTGTGATCCACTAACCATTCGACTGGCGTAACTTTAACCCAAACGGCATCATCTTCCAAAAAGTGTCGATTACGAATAACCACCTGATAATTACCAATCAATTTTTTTTGAGTAATATAACGAATATATAAATTGTCATCTTTTGCATAAACAGGATAACGACGAAAACGCCAACAACTTTTTGAATCTTCATAATAATAATCATAAAGAACATAAGTTAATCCCGTTGGTTCAAGTAATTTACTTAAAAATTTATCATTTAATTCGTAAGTTTCTTCACGAGAAGCTAACCACTGAGGATAAAGGCCTAATTCGACTACATCATTATCTATTTTTATATCTTCAAGTGGTAAAACAGGTCGAACCATACCACAAAAATCATAAGGTCCAAAAGCCAACCACTCTTGTCTTTTAGGGGAAAAATATCTTTGTGGATAATTTTGAACAAAGCACTTTGCTTCTCTATTTGGTTTATACCCTGTTAAACACACTAAATCAGTAAATTCAGCTTGTAAAAAACGATCATTTTTATTCAACACATAATTTTCTAGTTCTTCTTTTGTAAAATAACGTAATTGATAATTCATTTTTTTCTACTTCCTTTTCTGATACTCTTTTGGTATTTCTTCTCTTATCTTTTGAACACAATCTAAAATATCACTAAAATAACTATCGGATTCGGTATAAAGATTTCTTAGAAGTCTCGTTCTTTCTTCGATATGTGTAAGATATTCTTCAACTGTTTTTGGTAAATCCGGAAAAAGTGCCTCTTTTTGTTTTGCAAAAAGATAAGCTGGAATCATACTTGGTAAAATACTATTTGTTAAAGTATTTGAAACATAATCATTTATCTGACTTAAATTAGGATAAAGATTATTACTACCAACTTCATTATTACTATGATTGATACTAAAATAAATACTACTACAAGCATTTGATACTAAGCATTTTTTAGAAACTAGATAAGGTGAAAAGTGTAACCACTCAATCGGTTCAACTAAAAAATAAAAGTAATCTTTGTTTTGATAAATAAGTCCACCAATTTGAACATCACTCTTATCGTGTTCTAAACGAACATATTTTAAGCCGTTCCAATAGTATTCTTTATAAGATGTGTTTCTAGCTAAAGAATCTCTTTTAAGATTATAAACTTTTCCTGTTGGAAAGAGTTCTTCATGAACTCTCTTATCTTCCAACAAAGAATCAATTTTTTCACCAACATACGATTGGGGAAACTCTCCATAAGTAATATATTTCCCTTGATAGTTCTTAAATTCATCTTGTTCTAGAGGTTTGATAAGGCGGACAAAGACATCACTCTCTTTTAAATTTTTACGGTAAAATGTTTGTTTTTGACCATCTTTATCTATATAATTAGGTCTATCTCTATAGCCTTTATCAGAAATCCAATAAGGGACTGAAGATTCATAAAGTCTATTACTAACTGTGGGACTTAAAAAAATAGCTAAGTCTGTAGGATGCCCTATTCGATCTTTTTCCTCAAGTGGTTCTAATAGTACAGAATCAGGTAATATAAGATTTCTCATACTTGCATCACTTCCCTATAAAGTTGCTTTCTATGATAACACAAAACAATCAAAGAAAAAAGACTTATTTCTAAAGCCTTCTTCTTAATCAATATCTATTTTGTTAGCCTCTTCCTCGATAGTTGCCATGATTTCTTTTAAAATATCTGAGGTAAATGGATTATGAAGTTTACCTTCTTCCAAAAGTTCCAAATATGATTTTCTACCCCCAATAAAAGCAAGATGTTTATATTTATCTAAAGCCTCTTCTTTATTGTTTAGAGAAATCATCCATATTTCTAAAGCCGCAATGTAAGCAAGAGCGTAATCGATATAATAGAATGGATTTTGATAAATATGTGATTGAGGAACGAATTTTCCACCTTGTTCCAAATAAGGCATTCCGGTAAAGTCCAGTTCAGGTTGATAGATTTTTTCAAGTCGTCTCCATAGAGCTCGTCTTTCTTCAGGTGTTAATTCGGGATTTTTATAAACCTCTTCTTGAAAATGATCTACCAAGGCTCCATATGGTAAAAAGGAAATAGCATCAAGTAAATGTTTATGTAAAAATTTAGAGATATCTTCTTTAAAGAACTCTTCCATATAAGGATGTGTTAAGTATTCCATCGAAATGGAGAAAATTTCGGCGGCTTCCGTCGTTGGAAAAGCTAGTTCTTCGATAATTATATCTTTACCATAATTGCTGTGATAAGATTGGAAAGAATGTCCAAACTCGTGAGTTAGTACTTCGACATCGTGACTAGTTCCATTAAAGTTAGCAAAGATAAAAGGAACATTCCACTTTTGTAAGAATTGACAATATCCGCCAGTCGTCTTACCATCGCGAGCTGTCAAATCGAAAAGATGATTTTCTTTCATCATTTTAAAGGTCTCGCTTAAATCTTTATCCATTTGCTCATACATTGCTTGAGCCTTGTTAACAAGTTCTTCTTCCGTACCTTTAGGAGTAGGATTTCCATCTTTATAGGAAATACCATGGTCGTAATACTCTGCTTTCTCTAAACCTAAACGTTGAAGTCGTAACTTTTCTTGTTTTTGCACAAAAGGAACGACGTAATCGATAATCTTTTCTCTTAAAGCCGCAATATCATTTTGATCGTAACCGATTCTATCCATAGCGAGATACCCAACTGGCACATAATTAGGAAAACCTAACTTTTTAGCAATTCGGTCACGTATCTTTACCAAAGAATCATAGATTTCATCGAACTCAGTTTGATGTTCAGCAAAGAAGCCCCAATAGGCATCGTTTGCTCTTTTACGTAAATCACGATCCTCACTAGAACGCAATTTTGCAAGACGTGCTAAGTTATAAGTTTCTCCATCAAACTCGATTTTAGCGCTTCCTAAAAGAGCCGTATATTGACTAGTCAAGCGATTTTCTTCTTTTTCATCTTCGATAATGACTGGATCAAATAACTTCATCTTGTTTTCTACTCTTCTAAAAAATTGTGGTGGAATAACCTCTTTTAACTCCTCTTTCCAAGGACAATCTACAACAATTTCATAGAACTGATGGTGAATGGCATCAAATTCTGGTATCATCTCATCAAAATAAGCCTGTTCTTCTTTATAAAAAGAATCATTGGTATCCATCGTATAACGAATATAGGCTAGTTCGTACATAGCCACTACTTCATTCCAAGAATCATTAATCTTTTGAAATATAGTTAAATATTCATTCTTAGTTGTAGCCTTTTTTAGTTCTTCGTAAAGTTTGGCACTTTCTTCTTTAAAACTTTCATAATTAGGTCTTTGATACTCCATCTTTTTAAAATCCATATATTTCATCCTTTCTAACTACCCTTCTACTATACCAAAAAGAGGTAATTATTTCCAGTAATTTTACTCTTGTATTTTGTTATAATTAATTTGGATACGTTTGAAAAATCAGATGCCTTCCCACCCCTTTTTATCTTTCGATAAAAGAAAGGTGGTGATGTTATGACGAAAAGAGAATTTTCTCAATTCATTATAATATTATTACTATTCTTAGTTGTAATTATTTTACTTCTGAAATAGAAAAAAAGCATCTGATTTCAACTTGTGTTGATTTCAGATGCCAAACCAATATTGGGAAAGCATTTGATTCCACCAATCAAACGTATCCTTTTTTATTTTATGTCCTTTCAAAGACAACTATACTATAACACAAAATAACTTTTTTAACAAGGTCTTAACTTATGGTAATTATTTCCAGAAATTTTATTTATCATTTAATAAAGAAAAAAGCATCTGATTTCAACTAGTGTTGATTACAGATGCTAAACCCAAATAAGGGAAAGCATTTGATTCGGTCAATCAAACTCATCCTCTTTTGTCTTTTTCAAGACAACTAAAGTATAGCACAAAACACTCTTTAAATTCGTGGTAATTATTACCAAATATATTATCTGCTTACTAGTTGACTCCTAATTTGTTTTAATTCCTCGACACCTACAGTTTGTTCTCTTATGATTTTACTAGCCAAACTACGCAATCTTGGATCAATCATAAAATTCATAACATTTTGACAAAGTTCAATTGCTCCTTCATGATGCGGAATCATTTCTGTTGTAAAGTCTAAATTTATGTCAGGAGTTCTTGCGCTATTTTGCATTTGGTTAATCATATTGATAGTTATTTCAAAATAACGATTCCAGTAAAGATTTAATTCTCCCTTACTATTCTTTTCCCGACTAGTCGTTCGAGCAATATCTTTCATCGTTTGAATCTCTTCTTGTTGAACTTTAATAATATTATTAGCAATCCTAATTAATGGTGGATAATTAGTAAAACGTAACAAATTATTAGACATTTGAATTGCTGCTTCATGATGTGGAATCATACATCGAATAAAATCTAAAGTTATGTTATTAGTAAGTTTAGGATATAACATCGAAGCACTCATTTGTTTTAAAATTACATCAAACTGTTGTAAATATAAACGAGCCTCTTGATTAATAGAATTATCCATAATACACGCTCCTACTATAGAATAGTAGAAACTAAGTTAAATGGTGACTATTTTTTATGTTAGATTTAGGACACAAACAAAAATCAATATAATTATTTCATAGATTAGAATCGTTCCCTTTCTAACTGAATTTTTACCATTTTTCAGTTTAAAAGTGAATAGTTTATTTATAAAGGTTTTATCGGAGTTTTAGGACACAAACACATTCGACGTGATAAGTCCGTGGAAACATATCGACAGGTGTTACCCTAGAAATTTTATAAGAAACCTGTAAATCTTTAAGATCTCTTGCCAAGGTTACAACATCACACGATACATAGACGATCATTTGAGGTAATAACGAAAGAATTACCTCTTTTGTTTTCTTATCTAAGCCACGTCTTGGTGGATCGACTATTACAAAATCACTTTCAGAAATAGAATCTATCTTATCCTCTACTTTACCTTCCAAAAAATCTATATTGCAAACGTTATTTCGTGTTTTATTTGCTAAAGCGTTTTGAATAGCTTCCGGAACAACTTCAATTCCTATTACTTTAGAAGCATCTCTACTAGCTAACAATCCAATTGTTCCTGTACCACAATAAAGATCAACCAAAGATTTAGGTTTAACTTTTTTTACTTCGTCTAGAGCCAAAGAATATAATACTTCAGTCATAAAACGATTGATTTGAAAGAAAGAAGTCTCTCCCAATTCAAAATCTTTACCTAAAATAGTTATCGCAAACTTTTCCTTTTCATAGATCTTTTCGTGATTGTAATAAATAACATCTACTTTAAAATTTTCTACCGCTTTTAAAAACTTATCTTTATCTAATACTCCAATAGTTCCAATTAAAAAGTGACCTTTATCATTTTCCCTTAATTGAAGCTCATCAAAAGGAGTAGCCTCAATTAAATAATCATTAATCTTTTCGACCAACTCGTTCATTTCATCGGATAATAACAAACATCTATCTACTTCCACTAACTCATTGCTCTTATATGTAGTTAAAGCAAGATGCCTATTTTTCACCTTAAAAACAACTTTATTTCGATAAGCATAATCTTGACCACTTTTAATCGGTTCGATTTTTCCATTGTATAACGCATACTTTGCTAAAATCTCTTTTACCTTTTCTTCTTTCCATTTAAGTTCACTAGCATACGACTGATGTGCTAACTGACAACCCCCACAAATACCATAATAAGGACAAGTTGGAACTACTCTATCAGGACTTTCTTTAATTACTTCTAAAATTTTCCCTCTTTTAAAATTCTTCTTTTCTTCTGTCACTTCAAAAGAAACTTCTTCACCCTTCAAAGCCCCTTTTATAAAAATAAGTTCTTCCTTATCTTTAGCAATACCATCACCAAAATGATCTTGTTTTAAAATAGTTGCCCGCATCTTTTTCATACTAACCACTTCCATTTTCATTATAAATGTTTTTCTCATTTCTTCCTAGTTTTATTTTACTTATACTTTTTACTATTTTTTGCCATACTAACATTGAAATGAGATGATAATGTGGATAAACTCATCCAAAAAATAAAAAAAGATGTTGGTAAAAGTGACGAATTTATCTTTCGCGAAATGAAAGTATTAGGTAAAACTATCACCTTAGTCTATAATGAAGTTCTCACCAGTAGCGAGGATATAAACTTTTTTGTTCTAAATTACTTAGTTGACTTGAACTTGGAAAGTAAAGAAATACCTTCTTCTTTTTATCATTATTTCTTATCTTCAATTCCAGCACACCATGTCAAAGAAATGAAAAATTATACTGATATCATCGATTCTATCTACAATGGCTACACTATCATCATAACTAGTGAAAACGAAATATTTGGAGTTGAAACAAAAGCCTCTCTCGATAGAGGTATCAATGAAGCTAACAATGAACAATCCGTTTTTGGACCTAAGGATGCCTTTACCGAAAATTTTAATAAAAACTTAGGCCTAGTCCGTAAAAGAATTAAAAGTAAACACCTTTGGCTTAAAGAACTAAAAATCGGTAAAGAAACCAAAACTAAAGTAGGACTTCTATATATGGAAAATATTGCCGAAAAAGAAAACGTCAAAGAGGTCCAAAAGAAACTACAAGAAATCAATATCGATGGTATTATCGATAGCGGTTATATTAAAGAACGTATGCAAGGTGAAAACCCTAAATTCTTCCCGACCATTTTAGCAACCGAGCGACCAGATCAAGTAAGTATGGCCCTTCTGGAAGGAAAAATTGCTATCATTGTCGACAATAGTCCCTATGTTTTAATTGTGCCTTGTTTCTTAATCGATTTATTTCATACGACGGATGACTACTATCAAAAACCAATTAACGTGACCTTTATTCGAATCATTAGACTTTTGGCTTTTCTTATTGCCATTTTTATTCCCGCTTTCTATATTGCAGTTACCACCCATAATCAAGATGCTCTATCTTTAGATTTACTGATTAACTTTGCAGCTCAACGAGATACTGTTCCCTTCCCTGCCCTAATCGAAGCATTATTAATGAGTATCACCTTTGAAATACTAAGGGAAAGTGACACTAGAATGCCATCCAGTATGGGAACTGCTGTTTCGATTCTAGGAGGCTTAGTCTTAGGAGATGCCGCCGTTAATGCTGGAATTGTTTCTCCAATTATGATTATTGTCGTCGCCATTTCGGCCATCTCAGGGCTCCTCTTTACCTCAATCGAAATGATTTCTGCCATCCGGTGGTGGCGTTTCATCCTTCTATTCCTAGCAACTATCCTTGGCATCTACGGAATTTTCTTAGGTAGTATTTTCCTAATTATTCACTTAGCGAGCTTAAAATCTTTAGGAAAACCTTACCTTGCACCTTTTGCACCTTTTATTAAAGAAGAACAAAAAGATGCTCTAATCAAAACAAGCAATAAAGGTATTAGTTTCCGTAATCCTTACTTAACTAAAACCAACAAAATACGTGGGAGGTAATCATGAAAAAATTAATTCTCTTAAGTTTCCTACTTCTCTTTATGCTAACAGGATGTGTAAGTTATACCGAATTAAATGAACTTGGTATCGTTAGTACCCTAGGAATTTCATATCAAGATAATGCTTATCAAATAACTACCAACTTAGTAATTCCAGAAAAAGAAGATGGCACTTCTTCTTACTATAACGAATACTACAATAGCACAGGTGAAACACTCGATGAAGCCTTAAACAACCTCTATTTACAAATCAACAAAAAAATTGATTTAGCCCATTTAGAACTAGTTATTATAGATGAAGAAGTAGCCACAAACCATCTATTAGATACAGTCTCATTTTTCTTAAAAGAGCCTACTTCAAGGAACTCTTTTCCAATAGTTTTAGCCTATGAGACAACACCTGAAAACTTAATCCACGAAGAAAAAGAAATAGATGATATAACAAGCCTTCTTATGAACAATCAAATAACTAAAGGAACAACTCTTGCTCTTTCTCTCGAAGATTTTGCGAAACTCTTATTAGAACAACAAAGTGCTGTTTTACCTTGCATAGGCCTTGAAGATGTTCCAACTACAAAAGGCTTAGCCTTAATTAGTAATAACCGTCTTTTAACCTATCTAACGGAAGAAGAAAGTAATAGCTATCTCTATCTCACTAACCAAATTAAAACTCTTTCTTTAACTATCACTTGTCCAAATGATACCAAGGCCATCATCAAAGTA